>JAUWAW010000013.1 GCA_030601865.1 Candidatus Nealsoniibacteriota bacterium
TGAATTTCAGACGACCTATGCTCCTGACCGACCAGAGATTGTCTATTGTGAAGCCTGCTACCTCGCAGAGGTAGTGTAGAAAACAGGCGAAGTCCCCACACCAAACGAAGTTCTGGTGTGGGGGCGAGAAGTGTTATTTAGGGGAGGTTGTTTAGTACTGAATCTAACACTGTGTTAGTGCGCGGAGCAGGCTAGTGAGGTATTCGGGAGACCGAGGGGCCTATCAAAAATAGACTAATCAAAAAATTGCCAAAATGGCGATTTTTTGGTAGAATGGAAGTGACGAAAACTAAAATCTTAATTGCTTTAATAGTTTTAATTGGTTTGAGTATAGGAGGGTTTTTTGCTTGGAAAAATCTTTCCCTCCCCGAAGCTGAAAAGGAAAAAATCAAGGAGGAAAAAGAAGTTTCAGAAGAACAAGCACCAGAAGAAGAACAACTGGTTTTACCCGAAGAAAAGGAAGAAGTGGCTTTAGGAGAAGAGGAAGAGGCAGTTCCAGAAAAAGAAGAGGAAATACCTAAAGAAGAAGAGAAAAAGCCCGCTCCGATTCCTGTCCAGATTACTTTTTTAGATGATCTTATTGTTGATCCAGATTGGAACTTCAATGGAAGTCAAATTGTTTTTTGCATTAAGGGAGGGGAGTCCCCAACATTGCACTTAATCAATGCCGATGGAAGCGGACTCAAGGAAATCGGTCCAGGATTTGATCCATCTTGGAACCCTGTAGAAAATAAAATAGCCTACGAGCTGAACGGACAGGTTTACACCATGAACTCAAACGGAGGGGATATCACTCAATTGACAACCGGATATAGCAGTGCTCAACCTGCTTGGAATCCAGATGGAACCAAAATTGCGTACACCTATTACGGAGCTGGAAAACCATCAATCTGGACGATGAATACTGACGGCAGCGGGAAAACTCAGCTTACTACTTCTGCAGATGGAGAGTGCGCTTTGCCATCTTTTAGTTATGATGGCTTAAAAATTGTTTATGCCAAAGGACCTGTATGGAACACCTCTTTAGAAAGACTGCCAACAGCAACAAATGAAATCTGGATTATGAATTTAGATGGTTCAAACAAACATAAGATATATGCGCCAAGCGACAGTTACCAGTGGATATTCCAGCGAGCATGGAATAAGAATAATGAGATTTTATTCATGAAAAACCCACTTCAGGACAGGAAGATTCCAGAGATGTTTATTATAAATTCTGATGGAGCTAATCCTAGATGTATGGTTGATTCTCCAAGAGATTCTTTTGGTATGCCTATATCATTTTATCTTGATCCGGTTTGGGATAATAGTGGCACTAAAGTAGTAGCTGTTAGAAAAATGATAGATGGACCACAAAACGTTGTTACTATTTCAGTAGAAGAATAGGGAAAATGGGGTCGGAAAATAGTGTCAACTCTATTTTTCCGAAAAATTTGCCAAGACAGCGATTTTTTGATATAATAAAGAAAATTTGATGATGTAAGTATTTTGTCTTTTTGGCGATATAAAGTATAGAAAGGTCATAATAAACATAACTTTAATAAAAAAAATAATATGTCAAAAACAATCATCGCAATCATTATTATAATCGTTATTGTAGGATTAGGTTACTGGATTTATCAGTCAACGGTAACACCCGAAGAGTTAAGCGAAAAAGAACAAGCTTGCGTAAACTCTGGAGGGCAAGTATCAACATCATTGTGTTGTAAGACAACTGGTGATTTCCCTAACTTATGTCTTATTGGTCCTTGCGGCTGTTCACCAGATAATAGTCATCAGATAAAGATTTGCGACTGCGGGCCCGATAAATGCTTTGATGGAAGCGAATGCGTGTCTTTAGATGAAGTTTCAGATCTTCTTGAAGACCTTGAACAAGAAACTGGGATAGATTTTTCAGAAGCACAACCAGTTGATTTTAAATGGATAGTTAAAGTAGATCCAAAAGTAGAAGAGGAGGCTGTATCTGGGAAAGGATTTGAAGCTGAACGCATATCAAGTGAACAATACGATAGTATTGAACTGTTTTTAAAAGATAATGGCTTTGAAGTAGATCTTTACAATATAGCTGCTGGCACTATTTCAGAATTAACAGGATATATCAAAGGCAAGACTATTTGTACTGTTGCAGGAGGTTTTACCGGGTACAAAGAAGGAGAAAGCCAGTGGGTTCCGACTGATACTGATAATGACTGGGACACAACTATCAACTGTGGCAAGGTAGAGAAAACTGAGATGGAATATGCCATAGAGGATTGGCAGAGCTATACGAATGAAAAGTATGGCTATTCTTTGAAATATCCTGAAAATTGTCTTTTTGGGCCTTTGCCAGGTTACTGCAAGCAAAGTCCGCCAGAGGAAAGGCCCCGGGAATGCCGGTGTTACTTTAACGCTGAAGATCCAGACGAGGTATCTCTGGGAACTTTTACTGGCACAAAATCTGATTTGACCGGCGCTTCATTTGTTGTTTTCCATTCTATTTACGTTGATTCCTATAGTCCTCCTGCTGGCACAGATCTTGTGAGTTGGCTTAGAGAAAACTTTTCCCAGCAAGACATCCCCGATGAGATAAATATGGAAATAGACGGTATACCGGCTGTAAAAGTTTATACTCCTAAATCACCCATGGCTTGGTCTCAAGAAGATATTTACTTTATAAAGAATGATAAACTTCTCAAGATTAGTATATTAGATGTGGACAATCAAGATAATAGAGCGCTGTATGATAAAATACTTTTTACTTTTAAGATTTCAGAGTAATTAATCCCATCAGATAGGTTCGAATGGCCGCAGTTGGGGGAGTTTTCTTTATAAAAATCGCCAAGAAGGCGATTTTTATGATTGAGGGTAAATAAGGTATTGACACAGTATAGTTATGGGTTTATAATCAAAACAGAAAGGTCGATTATTGTATATAATAAAATTAAGAGTAAAAAAATCATGCCATTTGGAGATGGAACAGGTCCCGGTGGTCAAGGACCAGGAACAGGACGAGGTTTAGGTAGGGGCGGCGGTCGAGGCCGACAACCAGGTGGTTTCGGTTTAGGACCTGGAGGCGAATGCCTTTGCCCAAGCTGTGGAACAAAAACGCCTCATCAGAGAGGAGTACCTTGCTACAAGCACAAGTGTCCTAAATGCGGCCAAGCAATGACCAGAGCTAGATAAATCTTATAATAATTTAGATGCAGCTGATGGAAAAGAAGATTAAAAAAATCGCTATCACAGGAAGCAAGGGAGGAACTGGGAAGTCAACAGTTTCTGTTTTGATGGCTAATGAATTATTAAGTAAAGGAAAAAGAATTATTCTTTGCGATTGTGATGTTGAATGCCCCAATGATTATTTGTTAATAGGAGAGCAGTTAAAAAAACCAGTTGAGAAAGTTTTTGCCGAATTCCCAAAATTGATTAAAGAAAAATGCACCAAGTGTGGTTTGTGTGCCAAAACTTGCCGCAGTAATGCTATTTTTCAAGCTCCTGGGAAATACCCAGTATTCATAAAGGACTTATGTTCTGCCTGCGGGGCTTGCTGGATTATTTGTCCGAACAAGGCTATTACCCAAGAGAAAGAAGAAATCGGTCAGATTTACTTATGTCATCCTGAGCGCAGCGAAGGATCCCGTGGAAGAGACAAAGTTGCTATGCCACGGGATTCTTCGGCTTCGCCTCAGAATGACTTCTGGTTAGTCACAGGGGTAGCTAAAGCTGGCTTAGAGGAAACAGGGCCAGTAGTAGGGGAGACCAAAAAATTCGCTATAGATTTTGCCAAAAAAAATAAAGCCGATGTTATTCTTTTTGACACAGCGCCGGGCACGCATTGCCCGGTGATAGCCGCACTTTTAGATGTTGACTCGGCTTATGCCGTAACAGAGCCCACGCCAATGGGCGCTTATGATTTGAATTTGATTTTGGATTTGTGCCAAAAGTTAGAAGTTCCGGCCAAAATAATTTTGAACCAGGCGGATTTAGGAAACAAAACAAAAATTGAAAAAATTGCCAAAAAATATAAAACAAAAATTGAAAAAGAAATTCCTTATTCCAAAAAAATTGTTGAGGCCTATTCAAAAGGGAAGTTATTAGATTTGTCGTTTAAGATATGGTAGAGCAAAATATTTTCCTAAATACTCAAAAAGAATTCATTAAGATAGCAAATCTTTTGAAGTTAGAACCTGGAATTGTAGAGGAGTTAAAAGAACCCCATCGACTGATTAAATTTCAGATTCCGGTTTTAATGGACAAGGGAAAGGTTAGAGTTTTTACAGGATTTAGATGCCAACACAGTAATGTGCTTGGTCCCTATAAAGGAGGGATCCGTTTCTCGGAAACAGTTTCAGGGCAAAGTGTAAAGGCCTTGTCAATGCTAATGACCTGGAAATGCGCTTTGGTTGATATTCCTTTTGGTGGAGCAAAAGGCGGAGTAGCTGTTAATCCTTTGGAATTAAACAAACAAGAACTTGAACAGCTTTCCAGGGGCTATGTTAGGAAGGTTTTTTCCTACATAGGTCCTGAAAAAGACATTCCTGCTCCTGACATTAATACTAATCCTCAGATTATGGCTTGGATGGTTGATGAGTACTCTAAATTAAAGGGCGAAGATAGCCCGGCTGCTTTTACCGGGAAGCCTTTCAAATTTTGGGGTTTAAAAGGCAGAGAGGAGGCTACAGGATACGGAGGAGTGGTGATTCTTAAAAAATTGCAAGAAACATTTGGTTTTAAACCAAAAGAAACAACTTTAGCTATTCAGGGCTTTGGAAATGTCGGTTCTAATTTTGCTCGTTTTGCTTTTCAGGAAGGGTACAAAATCATAGCTCTTTCTGAGGAAGATGGAGGAATCTATGTCCTTAGGGGTCTTGATCCTGAACAAACTCTTCAATGTCGAGAAGAGAAAGGCAAAATTGCTGGATGTTATTGTGTGGGTTCAGTCTGTGATGCAAATTTTGGAAAACAAATTACTAATGAGCAACTTTTAGAAATGAAAGTTGATGTTTTAGTTCCAGCAGCAGTAGAATGTGTGATTACCAAAGAGAACGCTTCAAAAATCAAAGCCAAATACATAATTGAGATGGCGAATAGCCCAGTCACTTCAGAAGCAGAGGCAATTTTACGAGATAAGGGAATAATATCCCTACCCGATATTCTATCTAATGCTGGAGGCGTAACTGTTTCTTATTTTGAGTGGCTGCAGTCAAAAGCAAAAAAACGATGGCAAAAAAAGGAAGTACTAAATAAATTATCTAAGACTTTAGAAAAAGCTTTTGATGAAGTTTGGGGTTTATCTAAAAAAGAAAATATAAATTTAAGGAAGGCAGCCTATCTTTTGGCTATAGATAGAGTAGCCAAGGCAATGAAAAAATAAACTCCTTAATTTTTAAAAGAAGATGAAAGTCATAATTGCCTCAGGAAAAGGCGGAGTGGGAAAATCAATGCTATGTTCAGCTTTAGCCATGCTTTTTGCTAAGGAAAGAAAGATTGTATCAGTTGATTGTGATGTTGACGCGCCGAATTTGGCTATTTGGTTGAATGAAATAGGGAATTGGGATAAAATATTGCCTGTAGTTACTTCAGCCAAACCAGAGATTGATTATAAAAAGTGCAATAGCTGTGGTCTTTGCGTAAAAAATTGTCGCTTTAATGCTTTGGAACTAAAGAAAGGTAAACCGGAACTAAACCAATTTTTGTGCGAGGGATGCGGGGCTTGCGAAGTTATTTGTCCTCAAAAAGCAATAATCTTAAAATCTGTTCAGAACGGTGAGATTAGGATTAAGAAAACCAAGTATAGTTTTCCTTTAGTTTCTGGCCAACTTTATCCAGGTGAAACAGGTTCTGGCAAAGTAGTTACAGAGATAAAAAAAGAAGCTGAGAAATTTAAGCATGATATGATGTTTATTGATTCTTCTCCAGGCACTGGTTGTCCAGTGATTGCTTCTTTACAAGATGCAAATTTCACTTTGTTAGTTACCGAACCCACTCCTTCTGGTTTTTCTGATTTAAAAAGAGTTTTGAAGGTTGTTGAGCATTTTAGGATTCCCTGGAAGTTAGTAATAAATAAATGGGATATAAATAAAAAATTAGCTGACAAAATCAAAAAATGGGCTGGTAGAAGACTTCTGGGGAAAATATCTTATGATAAAGAGATATTTAAAGCTATTGCCAACCTAAAACCAATTTTAAAAACCAATTTAAAGGTTAAAAAAGAAATCAAAGAGATTTTCAAAAATCTCAATCAATTATGGTCAGACCAATAAAACCAAGAAGGGTCATTTTTGATCCAAATGTCACCTATTTTAAGCCAAGGGCAGTACCTCTTTCTATGTTAGAAGAAGTAGATTTAGGCGTAGATGAGTTAGAAGCCCTTCGATTGTGTGATTTAAAGGCTTTAAGTCAAGCTAAAGCGGCTAAGAAAATGGGAATATCGCAGAGCACTTTAGGACGAATTTTAGCCTCAGCCCGTAAAAAAATAACAGAGGCCTTAATCAAGGGAAAGGCAATAAAGATAAGAACCTGACTCGCTTCGCTCGTCAGAACCTTGATTCGCTAATGTATAAATATATAATCTTGAATTAAGAACCTGACTCGCTTCGCTCGTCAGAACCTTGATTCGCTAATGTATAAATATATAATCTTGAATTAAGAACCTGACTTTGTCACAGTTTGGCGCTTTTGTGTTTTTTGTTGTTTAGCTGGTAATTATGGGTTTTATTGTTTATGTTGGGAAAAAGATTAAAAAATGATATAATGGTAAAAACAATAAATTCTTATGGCTTCTGTAAAAAAAGATACCACCATAAAGGAATATCAGCATTTCATTAAAGAAGTATATGGCTTACCCAATGATAGATATTTCAGCGTAGAAGACATGCTTACCCATGTAGAACGTTTTATGATGAGAGGTCTTAAAGGAATTAGAAAAAGCAATGCAAGAAAGACAAAGATTAATTTATTGATTGCTTTAAGTTGGTTTATGTCCATGATGAATCACTTGCATATAGATATAGAGGATAAAACATGGAAGAGATTTCCTTATTTATGTTCTTACTGTGCTTCGTGTCCTTGTGTTTGTCGTGAAAAAGGGGTTGAAGTAAGACAAAAGGTTTTTATAAATGAGAAAAAGCGACCTAATACCTTTGAAGAGTTTCAAAGGATGTTAAATGAGATATACCCGGCTAATAAACGAACTTTAGAACATGCCGGCATTCATTTAGCAGAAGAAATGGGCGAGTTTGCTGAATCTATCTTAGCATTTAAAGGGGCACATCGGGATGAAGATTTTGATAAGATTGAATTGGAGGCGGCTGATTTGGTTTCTTGTTTCTCGGGTGTTTTTAATTCGTTGGGAGTAAATATAGCTGAGGAACTTTCTTTTATATTTGCCGACAATTGCCACGTCTGCAAAAAAGCCCCTTGTGCCTGCAATTTTAGAAACATTACTGCATTTGAATCATAAATGCAAAAATCAGGAAATAGGGCAATAGCGTCAATCTTATTTTTCCAAGATCAAATCAAGCAAAAAACAAAAATCAAAAAATTAATTGAGGGATAAAATTATGGCACCGCTGGCAGAGAATTGAATTTCTTCACCGAAAGAGATGTAAAGTTGATTAGAAAGGCCATAACTAAATTCTAAATATATGCAGGAAGAAAGTGAAAAAGAATGCCCAAAGAAGGCAGAAGAACAATTATATTCTGTTTTAGTTAATGTAGTAGTTGAGAAAGATGGTAAAATTCTAATTTCTCAAAGAGGTTTAGGTGAAAATCACGAACCAGGGAAATGGACAGTCCCGGGAGGAACGCTTGAACAAACAGAGAGGTCTTTTAATATCCTTGAGGAAACTGCAAAGAGAGAGGTCCTTGAAGAGACGGGCATTGAAGTTGAAGACAAGATGCATCTTCTTGTGAATAATACTTTTAATCATGACAAAGACAATCTGCTTGTCATAGCCATTGTTTTCTTCTGCCGTTATAAGTCTGGAGAGGCAAAACCCTTGGAAGACACTATTGATGTAAAATGGATTACCAAAGAAGAGATAGATAACTATGAGTTCCCTCATCCTAATGTTAGAAGTTATGTTGTTAAGGGATTTGAATTTTTAGAGAAAACAGGGGTCAACTCTATTTTTAATTCAAAAAGTCGAAAAATTAATTAAAAATTTTAAGTAAATTATGAATAATCAAGATTTAAAGAATTTAAGAGAGGATTTAATAGGAGAGTTGGAGGCAATCAATAACTATCAAGAACATATTGACGCTACTCAGAATGAAAAGCTCAAAAAAGTTTTGGGTCATATTCGTGATGACGAGAAAGAACATTTTGCTGAGTTGACAAAGTTACTTCAAGAACTTGATGAAGCCCAAAAAGGAAAATTTGAAAAAGAAGAACTTTAGAGAAAAAAGTCGGGAAATTAGTTGAGAATAAAATAATACAATGGATGTTCAAACAGCTATTAGAACAAGGCGGAGTGTTAGACAATACAGTCAAGACGCTATTCCAGAAGAGAAATTAAAAAAGGTTCTGGAAGCCGGGCGGTTAGCGCCCTCGGCGCATAATGACCAACCCTGGCAGTTTATTGTGGTCAAAGACGAGGACAAAAAGAAAAGATTGGCTGAGGCAGCTGCTGGCCAGAGTTTTATTGCTGATGCGCCAGCCATCATTGTGGGCCTGGCTTTACACCCGGAGCAGGTGATGAGTTGCGGAGTGCCCAGCTATGCCGTTAATCTGGCCATTGCCCTTGACCATATGACTTTAGCAGCAGTGGAGCAGGGTCTTGGCACCTGCTGGATTGGCGCTTTCTCACAAGAAGAGGTTAAAAGAATTTTAGATATTTCTGGAGACCATAAAATAGTGGCTTTGCTGCCCTGTGGTTTTCCAGCGGATGAACCTTTACCCAAAACAAGGAAAAGTTTAAACGAGATAGTTTCCTATCGATAGAACCTTGATTCGCTTATGAAAAAAAAGATTCTTATTGCTTTATTTCTTTTAGTTATTTTGATTTTTAGTTATTCTTATTTCATAGAGCCGAACCTTTTGTTTGTCAAGATTATAAAAATGGATTTGCCAATAGAAAAGAAAGTTAAGATAGCTATTTTTTCTGATATCCATTTGGGAAAATTTAAGAATGGGATTTCTTTGAAAAGAGTGATAGAAAAAGTTAATAAATTAGAGCCCGATTTAGTTTTTATCCCAGGGGATTTTGTTTTTCAGATAAAAGATTTTAAAAGGCTAAACTATCTTTCAGAAATTCACGCGAAAGTCTATGCTGTCCTTGGTAACCATGATGTTGGTTTTCCCGGCGAAGATGTAAGCGAAAAGCTTCAAAGTGTTTTGGAAGAGAATAATGTAAGATTAATAGACAATACTATTGAAAAAATAGAAGATAGGGGGATTACTATCATTGGTCTTAGCGATCTTTATCAGGGGAGGGCTAATTTTACCTTACTTAAAGAACAGAAGAAAGAGAGCTTTATCATTGTTTTGGCCCATAATCCTGATTCCGTGTATTCTTTTCCTGCTAATTCTAATATTGATTTGGTAATTTCTGGCCATACTCATGGCGGCCAGATAAGGATTCCTTTTTTATATCAAAAGATGATTCCAACAGAATATGGTTTCAATAGGGGATTATATAAAGTGGGCAATACAGATGTAATTGTGACCTCAGGGATTGGAATGATAGGCCTTCCTTTTAGGTTTTTGATTCCACCAGAGATTATTTTTTTGGAAATAAATTGAAGTAA
>JAUWAW010000012.1 GCA_030601865.1 Candidatus Nealsoniibacteriota bacterium
ATACTACACAATAGTGTTGCAGGCGGGCTTGGCGAGTTTTCCGGAAAAATAAAGTTGGCCTCATTTTGCTAATGCATTCTCAATCTTTTCAATCATTTCCTGGCTGTCTTTATACTCAAGAAAGATATTTGATACAACTTTTAGTACGATATACATTCCCTATTTTGCCATTAACGCTAATATCATCTATGAGCTTATAAGCTCGGAGAGCAATCCAACCATGGGCAGCACGTTTCATAATTTTTCTTTTATGTTTTTTATTCTTTATTTTGCCGCTTCGTCGACCTTTCGCTTCCTATTATATTATTATACCAGATATCTCTCAAAAGTTTAAATCTATTAAAAATAAAAATTGCCCAGCGATAAGGTTTTTGTTTAGCTAAAATTCAGAAACGTCCCTATTTTTCAATTGGTTCCACTTCTTCTAATTCCCCCCCCCCCCTCTCTCTTTTTTTTTTGGCGCTACTTTATTTAGGGCGCTGTTTCCGGTACGGTTTTATCAAAAAACAATATACCGCCGCCGTCTATGCCGCCTGCCACCATATAGTTTCCATCCGAAGAAATAGAGGCATGTCCCATATTCATAGGAATGGGAATGGGGTAATTATCGTGGGAGCCTGCCGCCGCCAGATTTTCCGGCAGCTGCGGCTATGTAATTACCATCCGAAGAAACAGAAACTGATTCAACATTAAGGTCATCAACTTGATAATTCCATAGAGGGACAGAGCTATCCTTTTTGAATAAAAGAACATTATCAGGCTCAGGCCAGTTGTAAAAAATGGCTGCCGTATAACTTCCATCCGAAGACATTGAAATCCAGTCTTCCATAAAATAAACATGATTCATAGAACCTGTTGTAAAATACCGCCACAACGGGTTTTTTTCAGCCCCTTCTTCAACTTTTTCTTTTTCACCCGGCGAAACCACTTCTTCCTCTGCTCCTTTCTGACATCCTGCTCCAATTAAAACCAAAACTCCTAAACTAAAGCCTATTCTGCTTGCTCTCGGAATGAGATATTTATCTCTGTGTACCCAGAGTAATCGGAGCTGTCTCTAACGAGAACAAAAATCTCTCGCCCTTCTTTCGTTACTGTTTGACCTACATACATATGAGTTAATCCGAACTCCTTCATCATTTCGGCAGGTAATTCTGACTCCCAACCATTTGCTGGCAGCTGTGTTTCGTAGAAGTCTGCAACCGTGTCAATGCTTGCCGAGGTCACATAAACGACAATAATAGCATCTGGTATTTCTGGCATAGGCGCATAGTAAACCCTGACCGACCCCGGGTATCGAGGCACATCTGAAATATCTTCTCCGACGACATCTGATTTTGGTACCCATGTAGTAATGCCGCCTCTTCCATCCGGAACTGCTGATTCTCCGCCACCGCAGCCAGCACCTACCAAAATCAAAACTCCTAAAAGTAAAATTGGAACGATAAATTTTAACTTAGTCATAATGATTTAAATGAATTATTAAGTTTCTCGACCTTTTCTTAAAACTTAAATTTCTTAGCAAATTTCCCAATTAGGGGGAGTGGAACTTGCTTGCCACCTACAACATTTATTATCCCAATAATAGATAATATCACCCATATAATCCAACATATAAATCCAACAAACCATCCAAGAATCGGAATCCAGAGAATTAACATTGTGGCAATTTCAGCGATAAAGAGAACTAAACCCTGTTTTGCATGAAATTGGGCAAAGGCACTATCTTTACAAGCAAGCAGGGGAACCAAAAAGAGGATCCCTATATAACTAAGAACTGCTGTTAAATTTTTCCCTTCTTTCTTTGGCGCTTCGTTTTTAGGTATTTCTTCCATAAATTTAGAACAAATTAAAATTAATTAAGAATCTTCGACCTTTGCCGGGTTTCCTTATTAGAAAAATAATATCGACCGGCTATTATTATACCAAAAATGACAACTAAAGATAACCACTGAGTTGTGGATAAATCAAAATAATGAGAATCAGATAAGGGGGTTCCACGAGAGCGGGTAAAATCTAAGAAAAATCGGGAAAAAGAATACAAGAACAAGAAAGCGAAAAATAATTGACCCGGTTTTTTTAATTTTGGTCTCAAAAATCTTAAAATTAAAAATATTATCAAGGCATTAATTATTAGATATTCGGCTACCGGATGTCTCATTATTCCATCCGGCCACAAAATGCCCCAGGGCAAAAAGGTTTCAGCTCCCTGATGGTCGTTAATCAAAGCACAGCCAATCCTGCCCACGGCAAAGGAAATAGGAACAATCAAAACTACCAAATCTGCAATCGAAAAAAACAAATGAAGATTTTTGGCTAATTTTAGATACAAAAAACCGGCTAGTAAAACTCCCAGCAATCCCCCAAAAATGCTCAACCCCCCTTGACCCAACAACATACTTCCTGCGGCTCCACCCAGAAACACCCAAATAAATAAATTGTGAATGATCTTAGTATCAATTCCTTTTTTGGGAGCCTGTCTCAACGCAAAAAGATAAGCTATTAAAGCCCCAATAGCCACAAAAATTCCCCAAACTTGAAGCGTTATCGACCCTATCGCGATTTCGCTAAACGAAAAATAAGGCATATAATTCCCCCTACAATCATTATATCAGCAACATTGAAAATTGAAGTTGGCAAAAAGAACACCCTAATCCAGTCAATAACATAACCAAAAATTATTCGGTCAAAAAGATTGCTCAAGCCCCCTAAAATAATCAAAGAGAAGCTCATCATTAAAAGAAAATCTCTCTTTTGCCAGCTTTTGAAAAACAAAAAAAGAAGCAGCGATAATACTGCTCCAATTAAAAAATAAAGCAGGAGCGAATTAAAAGAAATAAAATATAAATTTGGATTTTTAAATAATTGAGGTGAATCCAGAGCAAAACATTTAGTTAATCTGTCTAAAATTATCAGACCCAAACTGAGAAATACTAAAAACATTTTCATTATTCTTCCCATGAAAAAGTAGCGACCTGCCAGCTTTCATCGCTTAATATTACTTTGGTAACTGCTATTTTGGTACCCGAATTGTCCCAAACAGGGTCATCATAAATAGCGGTAGGAATACCTCCCTCCTCGGGATCAAGTATGCATTGAGGATTGGCGCCGTCAGAGTTTATAACCCAAATTTGAGGAGCCTTGCGGATTAGGTGTCTTACAAATAAGATTTTATCATCTGGTTTTTCTCCAGGCATAGTAGTAGTAAATCCTTTGAGATAAACAATTTTTAAGCCATCGTAACCAAAGGATGGGCCAGTACAAAAACCATCTTCGTCAGTAGTTAATCGAGTTTTCCCGCTCCCATCAGCATTCATCACCCAAATTGATGAAAAAGACTTATCTTCATTGTAAACGTTATAGGCAATCTTTTTTCCGTCAGGACTCCAACTGGCATGTTCCACTTTCTGTGCAGTCAGCTGAACTCTTTTTGCCCAATCCTCACCCAAATCAACTAAAAAGAGTCCGGAATTTTCTCTTTCTCCGTAAGCTACTACTTTATTACTAACCGGACTCCAGGAAGGATTGAAGAGATGGTCTCGTTCCCAGGGACCAATTGAAGTAATTCCGGTTCCGTCACTATTAATCGTATAGAGACCGCCTTTCATTTGATCTTTCTCTAAGCCCAAAAAAATTAATTTACTTCCGTCAGGACTCCAGGAAGGATCGGCAGCAAGATTTTCTAAAAAAGTGAGCTGGATAGGAATCAGGGCAGGTTCTTTCTCTTCTTTTTTAGCTACTTTTTCTTCTGAAATCACCTCCTTCTCTTCTTCTTCTGGTAAAACCGTTTGCTCTTCTGGAACTTCTTTTTCCTCCTCGATTTCTTCTTCAACTCCGGAAGCTTTTTCTTCAACCACAGAAGCTTCCTCTTCAACTTCAGAGACAAAAAGCTTTTGATAAGCAAAAAACCCTCCTGCACCCAAGCCAATTAAAACTATTAAAGCAATTAAGATTTTAGTTTTCATTTTCTTCTGTTATTATACCAAATATCAAATTAAAATAAAAATTGCCCAGCGATGGGCTTTTTTAAATTATAATAAGGAATAACTGGCTCCGGGGATGGTACAATATTAGAACTTGGTTTTTAGAAGGTTCTAGGGTAAAAATACCAAATTTAAACCCTTTAACTGGAGGATTTTAGAATTTTGAAGTGAATAAAGTTTATTAAATATCCAGAGTTAATAAGGAAACAAATAGGAGAGTTATTAGCAACCACCTGACATTTCGGGTATAGCTGGCTCTAATTTTGTGGTTTCCTACCTCAGAAAATCTCGTATTCTATATCAAGGACGGATGAGAAGATTAGACCCCATAAGTTCACTATCTAGTAGATTCGCCTTCCATACAGTTCTCGCAGGGGTCATATCCGTAAGATTGTGCCTCTGCTTTTGACTTAAAGTAAACCACGCACTTTATCTCATCTATCTGACAGTCTCCTTTTGCGTTGTCCACCTTGTGAAACTCATATTTCCTATTTGGGTCTGTAGGATTACAGTTAGCCTTCCAGTTTGTTGGGGTTTGTTCGGGGCCGTAGAATTTTCCTCCTTTAATTCCAACGCCGTAAGTATCTGGTTTAACCGCCTTGGCTGATGAGCTAAGGTGTTCGATTTCGATAGTGGGTTTTCTACCTGGGGTTACGTTTTTCACATAGCCACAATGTCCGCTTTCTCCGTCGGCATTCAACTTAGCCCAAACATCGTTCTCTCTCACTTTGTGCAGTATAGATAGTTTAGTACCAGTTCGTTCTTCTGGATAGTGGCGTGCTACTTGCCCGGTAGTGATTGCAAGTTTGTCTAAACATCTTTTGTCCTTCCTATTCCCTCCCGCAATTGTCAACTCATGTGCAACATAGTGAGCACAACCAGTTCCAGGAATTGGTCCCCATCCCACTCTGTTGTTAACATGCCGGATAAAACAATCTCTCGGCGTTATATAAGACCTCTCTGGATCATTAGCTAATTGATCTCTTGCACACTGTTTATTACAAGGTCTTCTTGGAGCCATAGTTTTGTTTTTATTTAGAGATATTATTAAAATTCGACCTTTATTTAACTATACCAAATATTTCCCAAAAGTTTAAATTCTTAAAATAAAATCAAGCCCCGAGATGGACTTGATTCTTCTATCACATTATATCCAAATACATCAAAATATATACAAATATATCTAGCTCCGAGGATGGTACAATATTGGAACTTGGTTTTTGGATAGATTTCCGAATATAAATAGTCTTGAGGTGCCGATTTTGAGAGTTTGGGTAAATGAAAAAGCTGCCTAGTGACTGTTTCTACTCTCCTCCGCTCTTCTCCTCCCATTGTCGGTATGCCTTCTGCATCTCCTCCATTTCTTCTTCTGAAAAAAGAGGCTTCTTAATGTGACCCTCTATTTTAATGCTAGCAGTTGAAAGAACGCGATAACATTCGTCTGGTGTTGTTGCTCCCACTTCTTTACATCTAGCTTCAGGCGATGTACATAGCTCTGGCGGTCTTCCCTCTTCTAAACATTTAGCTTCAACCGCTTCAAACGATTCAAAACTCTGAAGCTCGGCTTTCTCTGCCTCTAATTCCTCTTGGACCTTCATTTGGATTCTCTCTCTTACTTCTTGTGGAACCTGAACTGGCAGAGAAACTGCTTCTGGGATCTCACCCAAAGCATTTTGTGCTTTTAATACTTCAACTGCTTTTTCGTGTCCTTTTACTGAAACTTTCATTGCGTTTTCAATGGCTGATTTTGCCTCCTCGGGAACTTTCTCATAAACTTCAGCTAAAACCTCTAAATGAATAAAGGTTGCCTTGCCGACCCTAGCCATAACTTGTTCGGTGCTTTGGCCCTTAGCTTGTGCTTTTTTTGCCCTGGCTATACTTTTGTTTAATTGCATTTCATATTTTTCAAGGGTTTTTTCTGCCAATTCCGGCTTTCCTTTCTCTACCACAGCTTGGACTTCAGCTAGTCTTTCAGCGGCGAGTGTCGCATGCCTTTCAGCTTTTTTGAGGTCGCCAAAAGTAAAGAAAGTGCCAATCCCCTCTGCAATTATTTCTAGAAAGTAGAATGGACTCTCAGGAGTAAGTCCTGGACTTGGCAGCTCTATTTCTTGAGCTAAAACTCCCATCTCGAGAGAGAACAGAAATACTAAAGCTATTATTAAAGATATTTCTCTCATAACTTACTTCATTACTTTTTTTATATTTGCCGACCTTTCACTTTTATTATATCAAACATTTCCCAAAAGTTCGAATCCATTAAAAATAAAAAAGCCCAGCTCATTGCTGGGCGGCTCGGTCTCAAGAACTGAGCGCTAGCCTGCTCCGCGCACTAAACATCACAGTGTCAGATTAAGTACTAAACAACCTCACTTAAATAACACTTCTCGCCCCCACACCAGAACTTCGTTTGGTGTGGGGACTTCGCCTGTTTTCTACACTACCTCTGCGAGGTAGCAGGCTTCACAATAGACAATCTCTGGTCGGTCAGGAGCATAGGTCGTCTGAAATTCATTGGGACAAGGTTTGTCTCCGTGAAAGTGCTTGGCAGTATTTTGGTAGACATAGTTGGTGCCAGCTTGTGAAGAGCTTGCCGAACCCACGCACTGGCATTGTCTTTTCCATAGTTTGAGAGGGTTTCTCTGTTTTATTCTCTGATAATGTCTGCAGTTAGGACATAATCTTGGCAAAGGCAGGTTCATCTTTCTGTAAAACTCTAACTCTTGAGGTATTATCTTGAAAGCAGTAGTACATTGTGAAAACTGAGAAGGTTTAACTCCCGATGTTGTATGTTTAACATCGGGAGTTAAACCATTAGCAACACTAACATTGGCGCATTCTATGACTTCCTGCAGTATGTTGTCTTTAACATCCTTAATATGGTCAGGTAGGTCTTTGGCTTTGATAGTAGGACGATGTTCTTTAGTTTCTAGTCCTTTCCATTGGAAACCCTGTTGTTTTGCTTCTGCTTTAGTGATAGGAAAAAGCTCTTGGGCAGTTGTTTCGTTATAAGCAAATGGCGCTAAATCTAATGGGAAATAATCGCCATAGACAAATTTTCTCCCCTTTGAGTCAACATAGGGCATCTTGTTCATATGGTCTATTATCTTTGTTCTGAGCTTGTCGAAGGATTCCTTGCTGTACTGCTTGTTGAGAACACAATTCTGTTTGTTCCTCAAACTTAAACAACCAAAAAGATTGGCGTTATTTCTAAGACATAAGATTGAATACTGAATATTATGTGAATACACGCTAACCCAATTACAAATCATATTGCTTCCGGCTCCTGCACACAATGAATTATATATCAGCTCTCCTTCTCCCCCATGACTTACATCCATACTGTCTTTTAGGTCGCTGTCAATATCATTTACAAACTTACAATCCTCTGACCTGAAAACATTAAAGGAATGCTTGCAGTTCTTGCTCTCCCAGATATAGTTGCCTGTGCAGTTTATGGCCCGTAGGTTTTCGTTTTCTTTGTGAATTGACTTGTTGAGAAGTTCAGCGAATAATTCTCTTGCTTTTTCGTATTTGCTAAAACTACCATCAATATATTCTTCTTTGAGCTTTTCAAATTCTTCTTTGGAATATGGCTTATTCAAAATATGATATTTTTTGTTCCTGAGATTTACACAAAGAATACAATGAGTACAATTTCGGCAATTTTTGAGAAAATACGAGTCAAGACAGTCCTGACAATTCAAAAGACCAATACTTCGGCTTGAATCTTTTGTATTAATACATTCATAGCATAACTCTATTTTCTTGGAATAAGTGCAGTCAACTGAATCTTTTAGAAAATGACAGGCCTTGGAATACATCACATTCTCAGCATACCCCACATCAAAAGACATATAGATGTCCTTACTGTTCCAGACCTGATTAACATAAGGGCAATTTTTATTATTCAAAACATTAAGATTAAGATGAGGAACGCGATTTTTAAGTTCTCTTAACTGTTCAAAAAACGGACTTTTAAAATCGTAGTCCTGACCATACTTCATCGGGTCCCATTTATCAGAATACCAACACTTATTGCAATAAACCGGGAAAGGCGCATCCTTATCATAAATTGCCAAAATTTTCTCTCCGCAGAGGTCGCATTTTCTCCAGTATAAAGTCCGTTCATTGCGCCAGTTTAAGCGAAAAATCATTCGACACTGCGGACAAAATGTCGGAACAGGAACTTTAAACCTCTCATAAAAAGCAAAGTCCTCGGGTTCAATAGTAAAGTCCTTTTTACAATTCTGACACTTTTTAGTTTGTTTCTCCATAAGATTAAGAGTTGCGCCTGTTGACATCCGATGTCAACAGACAATTAAACGACTTCTTTAAGGTAGCAGGGTTCGCAAAAGATTTTGAAGTTGTCCTGCGGGTCAAATGAGGTTGGGGTGATTTTACCGCACTTGGCGCAAGGAACTTGCCACAAACGCCAGTGGCGCCGGAAGGCAAAGCGGTTTCTGATTCTTTGCAAGGGATGGATCGTAGGCAAGGGCAGGTTTTTTTGGCGATAGAATTTTAGTTCAAAGGGCATAATGCGAAACGGTTTGCCAGTTTGTTCGCAGAGAATTACTTTGTCTAAAATGTCATCTTTTACATCTTTAATATCATCAGGCACTTGTTCTGGTTTAAGAACTTGGAATTTTGAAAGGTCTAGTTCACTCTCTTGTTCATCTTGCCAGTGCCAGTTGTTTTTAAGAATTTGTTCTTTAGTGAGAGAAAACTCAATTGAAGCAGTGGAATCCTGATAAGGAAAACGGCTTATTGAAAGAGGGAAAAATTCGCCATACTCCCCTCTTTTTAACATCTGGGTCTTGATTTTATCAAGCAATTGCCAATACTCATTTTCAGAGTATTGTTTGTTAAAAATACAATATCTTTTGTTTTTCAAGCCAAAACAACCAAAACAGTATTGACAGTTACTACTACACTCAGCACAATACTCCAAGTCCATACCGCCACCTTTCAGGTTCCGCGAAAATTTAATACGACTACATGGGGATATTCCTGTTGACTCGTAACACAAAGAGGATTTAGCAGTACCAAAGATATCCATCATATCGGTTACTTTGTCAGCGTGAAAAAGATATCTTGAGTTCTCGGCGCCTCCAAAAACCTGAAAGCAATAAAAGCAATCTCGGCAATTTTTCAAAAGGTCACCCAGGCAATCTACACTTTTAACATTATTTACTCCCCTTCTGATGGCTCGCTGAAAAAGTTTAGCAAATTTTGCTTGATATTTTTTTAAAACCTTTCTGCTGCCTAAATTTATTTCTTTGAGTTTTCGCTGATAGTCCTCTTTACCCAAGGGCTGATTGAAAAAATAATACTTTTTATTTCTTAGATTAGTGCAGCCGAAACAATGCTGGCAGTTGCGGCAGTCGTAAAGAAAATAACTATCCAAACAATTGCGTGATTCGTAACAGAAATTACAGTTATAGCAGCGGTCTGAAGAAACATTCTCATAGCACTGTTCAGAATTATCGGTATCATTAATATCAAGACAATCTTTGCAGCGAATTGGTAAACTGGAATAATAAATATTTTCTGAACGATAAGGGACTCCTACATAATAACAGTCCCTGGAAGAGATGCCACCTACCACATAATCGCAATTAACGCTTTGCAAGTCATGCTGAAGCGCCTGGTGTGGAACAACCAATGCTAATTGATGAAATTGCTCAAAGAATAACTTGGAAAAATCGTAATCCCGACCAAATTCTAAAGCGTCCCATTTGTCTGAAACATAATATTTATTATCATAAACTTTGCGCGGATTCTTTTCCGAGTAAAAAGAGATAATTTTCTCGCTATGGCCCGGCGCAGAACAGGTTTTTTTGTAAAAAATCGGTAGGACATTTAACCGATGCCCAAGCCGACGTTGCAATCGGCACTGGGGACAAAGCGTAGGCGGCGGGACCTTCATTTTCTTGTAGAACTCAATGTCTTCTTGGTATATGTCAAAAACACTGCCGCACTGGGGGCAGGTTTTTTGATGGGGCTTGAGTCCTTGTAAAATCTCCTCTATGGCTTTATCAAATTGTGGTGTTTTGGAAGACATAAAGTTAAATATATTTATCTTATACTACCTCTTTAAGGTAGCATTTTTCGCAGTAAACTTTAAATTTCTTTGCCGGGTCATAGCCAGCGTGGATTTTCTTGCCGCATTTTGAACAATGGGTTTGCCAAAGTTTGAAATGATGCCAAAAAGAACAGTATTCAAAGTAATTCTTAATTCTTTCTAATGGATGCACAATTGGCAGAGGTAGGTTTTTCTGGCGATAAAATTCAAGTTCAAACTTAGTAATACGGAAGGGCTTGCCTGTCTTTTCGCAAAGAATTACTTTGTCTAAAATATCGTTTCTAACATCAGCAATATCATCGGGAACTTGCTCTGGTTTTAACACCTCAAACTTGGTCAGGTCAATATCACTGGGGATCTCTTCCTGCCAGTGCCAGTTGTTTTTGAGGATTTTTTCTTTAGTTAGAGGGAATTCAATTTGCGCATTGGAATCCTGATAGGGAAAAGAACTCATTGAAAGCGGAAAGAATTCGCCATATTCGTTGTTTTTGAGCATTTGAGTTTTAATTTTATCAACCAATTGCCAGTAGTCATTTTCTTTATATTGCTTGTTAAAAACACAATATTTTTTATTTTTCAAACCAAAACAACCAAAGCAATACTCACAATTATTGCATTCAGAACAGTACTCTAAGTCAAGGCCGGTCCTGTTTTTAGCAGAAAATTTAACTTTGTTAAGGCCGGTAGCGCCTGTTGATTCATAACAAAATGAATTGTTGCTTGCCCCGAAAAGATCCATTACATCGCGGCAATCATCCATGCTAGCAGAATATCTTATATTTTCACTGTTAATCACGCCAAAACTTTGAAAACAATCCCGACAACCCTTTAAGTCATTGCCTATGGAGTTTTCGGCTTTGACATTGGTTAAGTTTTTTCTGACAGCATCTTTGAGCAACTGTTCAAACTTTTTCCGGCATTCTCTAAGAACACTCTTTTGCCCCAAATTAATTTCTTTTATCGTTCTCTGGTATTCTTCTTTACTCAATGACTGGTTAAAAAAGTAATACTTTTTATTCCTTAAATTAGTGCAGGCGAAACAATGCTGGCAGTTGCGGCAGTCGTAAAGAAAATAACTATCAAGGCAATTTGAGGACTCGTAGCAGAAATTACAGTTGTAGCAACGGTTTATGTTAATACCTTCATAGCACTGTTCACAGAATTCAACCCAAAGCACTTCCATGCAATCCTTGGAATGAAAAGGCACACGGCCAAAATAAATATTTTCTGAAAAATAGGGCGTTCCCACATAATAACAGTTTTTAGCGGACACACCGGAAACAACATAGTCGCAACCAATGCTTTGAGGGTCTTTGTGAAGTGTTTGATGAGGCACTGTCAAAGTCAATTGGTTAAACTGCTCAAAAAATGGCTTTTGTAAATCATAGTCCCTGCCAAAACTTAAAGGATCCCATTTGTCGGAGAGATAATAATCATCATCATAAACCTTTACTGGGTTTTGTTCAGAATAAAAAGCAATGACTTTTTCTTTATGGCCAGGCACTGAACAGGATTTTTTGTAAAATATGGGTAGGAAATTTATCCGCCAGCCTAACCGCCGCTGCAGGCGGCAATGCGGGCATAATGTAGGCGGCGGCACTTTGAGTTTTTTGTAAAACTCAATGTCTTCGCTAAAAACATCAAAAACGCTGCCGCATTGTGGGCAGGTTCTTTGATGGGGCTTGAGATTAGTTAAAATCTCCTCCAGGGCCTTATCAAATTGTGGAGTTTTAGACATGAACTTAAAAATAACCAATAACCAAGAAACAAGAATATGATCAATAACCAAGAAACAAGATACAATAACCAAACAAACTTCAATAACCAATAATCAATAACCAAACCGTTTGGTTATTGGTGTTTGATGATTGGTTATTGTTTGGTGT
>JAUWAW010000016.1 GCA_030601865.1 Candidatus Nealsoniibacteriota bacterium
TGCAGACATTATCAGAGAATAAAACAGAGAAACCCTCTCAAACTATGGAAAAGACAATGCCAGTGCGTGGGTTCGGCAAGCTCTTCACAAGCTGGCACCAACTATGTCTACCAAAATACTGCCAAGCACTTTCACGGAGATAAACCTTGTCCCAATGAATTTCAGACGACCTATGCTCCTGACCGACCAGAGATTGTCTATTGTGAAGCCTGCTACCTCGCAGAGGTAGTGTAGAAAACAGGCGAAGTCCCCACACCAAACGAAGGTCTGGTGTGGGGGCGAGAAGTGTTATTTAGGGGAGGTGGTGTAATTATGAACTTGCTACTTCCCAGTTTCTTCACGATCGTGAAGAAACTGGGAAGTTTTAAAATACGGGGTTGACTTGACTTTGTTTTTTATTATAAGATGGGATAATATGGCAAAAAAGAGAAAATTTAGGTTAGAGAAGAGAGTAAAAAAAACCCGGGTCGAAGTTCCCAGGGCTAAGATAACAGTGATTGGCATTGGTGGAGGAGGTAGTTCAATTGTGGCCGAGATTGCTCCTAAAATAAAGAAAGCAGATTTTATTGTCGCCAATACCGACCGGCAGGCCTTAGGGGTAATAGCCAGGGGGGCTAGCCCCCACACCTCGCGAGGTGTGGGGGCTAGCAAATGTTTTCAATTTGGCCAGGAGTTAACTGGGGGTTTGGGCACGGGCATGAATCCCCATTTAGGAGAATTGGCAGCTTATCAAGAGAAAGAAAAAATTAAAGAAATTTTAGAAAAGACCGACCTTTGTATCTTGGTGGCTTGTTTGGGAGGAGGAACCGGCTCTGGTGCTACGCCTGTTTTTGCTGAAATTAGTCAAAAATTATCTCTCCTGAGCTTGGGCATTTTCACCTTGCCTTTTCAATTTGAGGGAGAAAAAAGAGCAGAGATTGCCAAGACCTCTCTGGAAAAACTAAAAGCCAATTTAAATGCCTTGGCCATCATTCCCAATGAAAAAGTTTTTCAAATCATTGACAAACAAACCCCTTTACAAACAGCCTTCTCCACCATTAATGGCATCTTAAAAGAGGCCTTAGCCGGGCTGATTGAAACAATTTACCGGCCCAGCTTAATCAACATTGATTTTGCTGACCTGAAAATGATTTTAGAAGGGAAGGGGAGATTGGCCTATTTAAATAGCGCTGAAGCTGGGGGACAGGAACGAGCTGGGGAGGCCTGCAGAAAAGTTCTGAGAAGTCCTTTACAGGTATATGATATTGAGGGAGCAGAGAGGATTTTATTTAACATTACCGGGAGTAGAGGTTTAAAGATGACTGAGGTTGAGCAGATTTCAGGAGAAATTTCTAATTTTAGTAAGAAGGCAAAAGTTATTTTTGGCATTTCCCAATCTCCTTCCTTAAACGAGAAAATTAAAATAACCCTTCTGGCTATAGGTTGTGGCAGGCCCCCACACCTAAGAGTAGGTAGTGGGGGCAGGCCCGCCAAAACAAAAAGAAAAACAGGTTCCAGCCAGCCACCTCCTATTGAAAAGGAAATCCCGGTCAAATCCGCAACTTCGGCTTTACCTGAGCCAAAGCCAAAGGAGAAAGCAAAACCAAAGCAGAAAGAAAGACCAAAGCCAAAGCCAAAAGCAAAACCAAAGGAGGTAATAGAGGTGAAAGAAGTGAAAGAACAGAAAGAAGAAAGAATCAAGAGAAACGGCTTGCAAATTAAAAAAGCGGCTGAAGAGGCAGAGCGAGAAATATTGAAAAAGGAAGAGGTTTGGGACGCCCCGGCCTTCTTGCGGAGAAAATAGAAATAACCAAGAATATGATTAATAACCAAGATACAAGAAACAATAACCAAACAAATTTCAATAACCAATAATCAATAACCAAATGGTTTGGTTATTGGTGTTTGAAGATTGGTTATTGTTTGTATCTTGTTTCTTGGTTATTGTATCTTGATTTGCCTATGTCAATCAAAAAAGCTATCATCCCAGTCGCTGGTCTAGGTACAAGATTCTTGCCCCTGAGCAAAGTGGTGCCCAAGGAATTATGGCCTTTGGTAGATAAGCCGGTTATTCAGTATATTGTGGAAGAGGTAAAATTGTCCGGAATTAAAGAAATAATTTTTGTTACCGGGACTGAAAAGAATATTGTTTTAGATTACTTTAAAAAATCCCAAAAACTTGAGGAGATTTTAAAGAAAAGAAAAAAAGACCGGCTTTTAGCAGAACTTCAAAACTTAGAAGACCTTTGTCAAGGCCTTTCTTTTTCTTGTGTTTTTCAAAAAAAACCCTGGGGCGATGGCCACGCTCTTTTACAAGCTCAAAAGGTGGTTAATAACGAAGCAGTGGCTGTTTCCTGGGCTGATGATGTGGTTGAGTCAGAGGAGCCCTGCCTTTTGCAGCTAATTAAGATTTTTGAAGCCTGTCAAAAGCCGGTCATTGCTCTTTATGGAGTCTCTCAAGAAAAATTGCCTTTCTATGGAGTGGTAGAAGTTGAAAAAATTGCCAATCGTCTTTTTAAGATAAAGAGGATTGTTGAGAAACCCAAGCTGGGAGAGGCGCCTTCAGATCTGGCTATTGTGGGCAAATATGTTTTGACTCCTGAGGTTTTTGATTATCTTGCCGAGGCCAAGCTCTCGGAAAAAGGAGAGATAATTTTGGCTGAGGTTTTGGATAAGATGCTCCAAGATGGTAAGGTAATTTATGGCTATGAATTCAAGGGAAAGTGGCTGGAGTGCGGCAACAAACTTGCCTGGCTGAAATCCCATTTATATCTTTCTTTGAAAGACCCACGCTTTGGTCCAGCCCTTGAGCAGATTCTTAAATCGTAAAACGGGCCAAAATTCTGCTGCTACATAGCAGCAGAATTTTGGCCCAATAAACATTATGGTCTATAACCTTATTATTATTGGTGGTGGTCCGGCTGGGATAACAGCTGGTATTTATGCTGCGCGTCAGAAACTTAAGACCCTGCTGATTACTAAATCCTTTGGTGGCCAGATGGCCAGGAAAGCAGTGGCTATTGAGAATTATCCAGGGTTTGAAGAAATTTCCGGCCAAGATTTAATTAAAAGATTTGAAAAACATTTAAGGAATTACGATATCAATGTTGAAAAAGACGAGGTAGCTAAAATCACAAAAAACAAGGAGGGTTTTTTAATTTCAACAGAGGGCGAAAAGCAATTTCAAAGCAAAACAGTTATTGTGGCTTCGGGAGCTGACCCCCGGCCCTTAGAGGTTCCTGGAGAAAAGGAGCTTATTGGTAGGGGAGTAAGTTACTGCTCTGTCTGCGACGGACCCTTGTTTAGAGGCAAAACAGTGGCTGTTATCGGCGGGGGCAATGCAGGTTTTGAGGCAGCTATCTTTTTGAGCAAAATAGCCAAGAAAATTTATATTTTAGAATATAATCCAGAAGTTATAGCCGATACGGCAAATCAAGAAAGAGCAAAGAAAACCGGAAAAATTGAGGTTATTACCTCAGCTTCTTTAAAGCAGATTAAAGGTCAAAAATTTGTTGATTCAATAATTTATCAGGATTTGACATCAAAGGAATTTCGCACCCTTGAAGTTGAGGGTGTTTTTATTGAAATAGGTTCTGTGCCAGCTACTGGATTTGTTAAAGGTTTGGTTGATTTTAATGAAAAAGACGAGATTAAGATTGATTCAAAAATGCTCTCCACAAAAACGTCGGGATTGTTTGCTGCCGGGGATGTTACGGAGGTGGAGGTGAAACAAATTGTAGTGGCCGCTGGCGAGGGCGCTAAGGCAGCATTGAATGCTTATAAGTATTTTCAGGGCTAAATTTTCAATTTTCAATGATTAGAAAAATACAAGTACGGGAGATCTTGGATTCACAAAGACAGCCAACACTTGAAGTTGGCTTAGAAACAGATGATGGCTTGTTTCAGGCCTCGGTTCCCTCTGGTGCTTCCAAAGGCAAATATGAGGCCAAGGCATTAGGGGTTGGTAAAGCAATAAAAAATATTAATGAGATTATTGGGCCAAAACTGAAAAATAGAGATGTTATTGAGCAAAAAGAAATAGACCAATTGATGAATGATTTGGATGGCACAGGAGATAAATCAAAGTTAGGAGCCAATGCCATTTTAGCGGTTTCCATGGCTGTTGCTCGGGCCGGAGCCGTTGCCAAAAACCTTCCCCTTTATCAATATATTTTTTATAGTACTTTTTCTACGGCCGTAGAAAAAGTACTACAAATGCCCAGGCCCTGTTTTAATATTATCAACGGCGGGGCTCATGCCCACCCCGTTAGAGGCCTTGTCTCTAACGGGGCGAGTAACGATTTAGCTATTCAAGAGTTTATGGTCATTCCCCAGATGGAAAGCTTTGAAGAAAACTTAAGAGTAGGGGAGAAGGTTTATCATTATTTAAAAGAAATCCTGGAGAAAACTTTTGGCAAATCAGGCATTAAGCTGGGAGATGAAGCCGGGTTTGTCCCGCCCATCAGCAGAACAAAAGAGGCCTTAGATTTGCTTATGAAGGCTATAAGCTCTGCTGACATTGGTTTGGATTGCGCGGCCTCTCAATTTTTTAAAGATGGAAAATATAATTTAGACGGTAAAGAACAAGGCAGAGAAGAACTTTTGAATTTTTATCAGGACTTAACGAAAAATTATCCCATTTTATTTATTGAAGACCCTTTTGCTCAAGACGATTGGGAAGGATGGAAAAAGATTAGCTCAAAGTTGTTGGTTGTGGGGGATGATTTGACCGTGACAAATCCAAAAAGAATAAAAATGGCCCAGGAGAAAAAGGCCTGTAATGGTCTAATTATAAAGCCCAATCAAATTGGCACCATAACAGAAACTTTAGAGGCAATTAAATTAGCCCAATCATTTAATTGGAAGATTGTGGTTTCGCATCGCTCAGGGGAAACAAATGATGATTTTATTGCTGATTTGGCAGTAGGGGTAGGCGCTGACTTTATCAAGGCCGGCGCCCCAGCCACGCCCGAAAGAATGGCCAAATACAACCGTCTTTTACAAATTGAAAAAGAATTATCATGAAAATTCTCTTTATCGTTATTGACGGACTTGGCGATAAGCCAATTCCCGAATTAGGCAACAAAACTCCTTTGGAGGCGGCCAAAACTCCTAACCTGGATTGGTTAGCCAAACAAGGTATTTGCGGTTTGATAGAGCCGGGTTACACCACGGCCATTCCGACTTCAGAGGAAAGCCACTTTTCTTTGTTTGGCTACAGTCCCAAAAAATACCGCATCAGGCGGGGGATTTTTACAGCTCAGGGCGCTGGTATCAAAATGAGAAAAGGGGACGTTGCTCTGCGGGGCAATTTTGCCATCGTAGATAAAAATTTGAACATCATTGACCGCAGAGCCGGAAGAATCAGTAGAACCCAGCCATTGATTAAAGCCTTAGATGGCATGATCATTGATAATGTTTACCCGGTTAAATCCGCCAGAGGCGGTGCGGCAAAGCCGCAATTTAACCGGGTGAAATTTCTCATCAAAAGTGCTGGCCAGCACCGGCTCGGCATAGTTTTACGAGGCAAAAACTTAAGCCCTGAAATTAGCGACAACGACCCTCATTATGCGACCTTGGGCAGAAAGGCAAAAAAGATTTTACCCGCTTTTCAACGGGCTCAATTTACAGCCAAGGTTTTAAATAAATTTTTGACAAAAGCCCGTCAGATTTTAGAAAAAAAGGCCTCTCGGGCTAATTATATTTTAGTCCGGGGCGCCAGCTCTCTGCAGAAAGTTCCTAATTTTAAGCAAAAGTATAAGCTCAAAGCCGCTTGCATTGCCGGAAAACTTCTTTATAAACAGATTGGAAACTTCTTGGGCATGGATTTGATTAAAGTTAGGGGAGCAACAGGCCTGTCTAACACTAATCTCAAAGCAAAGTTTTTAGCAGCCAAAAAATCTTTAGAAAAATACGATTTTGTTTTTCTCCACATCAAAGCCACAGATAAATTAGCTGAGGACGGCAACTTTTTAGGCAAAAAGAAATTCATTGAAAGAATTGACCAAAACCTGAAACATTTACTCTATGCTCCGAAGCATAGAGTAAAAACCTTGCTGGTTGTTACGGCTGACCATTCTACTTGTTGTCGGCTAAAAAGGCATTGCTCAGAACCAGTACCTGTGTTAATATTTGGCAATGGCCAAGACAAAGTAAACCAGTTTTCAGAAAGAGCGTGCAAAAAAGGCAAGCTGGGGAAAATGAAAGCTCTGGACTTGATGCCAAAAATCTTAAAAATCAGAATAATGAATTATGAATTATGAATATTCTTAATTCTTGATTCTTAATTCTAAATCTTGTATACTAAATTAATATGGTTGACCCAAACAACGTCGCAAACAAAAACCTGATGCCCTTTGCCATTGTCATTTCGGCTTTGATAGTGGCCGGGGCGGTAATCTTTACCGGACTTTATTTGAAAGGGGGAGAAATTGGCTTGGAAAAAGCCGGGGAACCAGCCGCAGTGGTTAAACCCGGGACCCTGCCAGAAGAAAGCCCAGAATTTGATACGGCAACTTTAGAAAATTTTGCCCAGTGCCTTAAAGACAAAGGTATGAAGTTTTTCGGAGCCCACTGGTGCGGCTGGTGCGGCAAGCAGAGAGAAGAAGTTGGCCCATTGGGGCAGGAACTTCTTTATATTGAGTGCATGGACGAGGAAACAGAGCAAATGACCGCTGAGTGCCAACAACAAGGCATTCAGAGCTTTCCTACCTGGATTCTTGCTGACGGCGCAAAAAGCCCCGGCTACAAACCTCTGCAGAATTTGGCTGAACTCTCCGGCTGTGAGTTAGAATAAAATAACCAATAACCAAGAAACAAGGATACAAACAATAACCAAACATCAAACACCAATCACCAAACATATATAATTATTGATTATTGATTATTGGTTATTGTAATTTGTTTGGTTATTGTATCTTGTATCTTGGTTATTGTTTTGCGAAGCAAAAGCTATGTTCAAAGTCCGCGTTTTTTCAACCTCAAGTTGTCCTTATTGCTTTACTCTGAAAGAATTCTTAAAAGCAAATAATATTGAATTTGAGGAGCTTGATGTTGGGCAAGATGAAGAGGCCAGAAAAGAGATGATAGAAAAATCCGGCCAGATGGGAGTACCCGTTGTAGAAATTGATAGCCAAATCGTGGTGGGTTTTGACAAAGAGAGAATAAGTAAACTCTTGAATATCAAAAGTTAGAAAATAACCAATAACCAAGAAACAAGAATATGATCAATAACCAAGAAACAAGATACAATAACCAAACAAACTTCAATAACCAATAATCAATAACCAAACCGTTTGGTTATTGGTGTTTGATGATTGGTTATTGTTTGGTGT
>JAUWAW010000015.1 GCA_030601865.1 Candidatus Nealsoniibacteriota bacterium
AAAATACGGAAACGCATATCAAATCACCAAGATACAATAACCAAGAAACAAACAATAACCAATGTTTCAATAACCAATAATCAAACGGTTTGGAATTTTGGTCATTGGTTATTGGAATTTGTTTGTATCTTGTATCTTGGTCATTGGTTATTAAAAAACTCTATTTTTTAGATTCTTCCTTCTTCTTATGTACTTCCTCTCTTTTTTCCTCGGCCGCTGGTGCCTCCTCTTCCTTTTCTTCTCCTACCTTCTCCACTTCCTCTACTTTTTCTTCAATCGGTTTTTCCAACTCTTCTTCTACCTTTTCGGGCGGGGAAACTGAGGCCACGACCTCTTTTGGGTCTTTTAGAATCTTTGCGCCCTCGGGCACAATTAAATCTTGAATTAAAATATTATCCTCAAAGGTTTTTAATTTTCCTACGTTGACTTTAAGTTCGTGGGGAAGATTCTGGGGCAGGGCCTTTACTTCCACTTCGTGAATATTTTTAATTAAGGTTCCCCCTAAATCTTTTACTGCCAGGGACTCTCCTTCAAAAACCAAGGACACTTTAGCCTCAATCTCTTCGGTTAAGCTCGGTTGAAAAAAATCAACATGGATGGGCTGGTCAGTTAAAGGGTTAAATCTTACTTCATGAATTAAAACCGGGTTTTTCCCTTTTTTGCCTTTTATTTCAAGAGAAATCAAAGAACTTTCTCCGGCCTCTTTGTAGATTTTTTCAAATTCTTTTGAGTCAATTTCTAAAGACAGATTTTTGATTTTTGGGCCATACAAAACCCCGGGCAAAATGCCCTTCTGCCGCAGAAGTTTTACTTTTTTACCAAAAGTTTTACGGATTGTCGCACTAAGCTTTAGCATCGGGTTTTTTGATAATATAAATACACTCCACCGGACAGGAGTCGGCTGCTTCTTGAATACAACCCACCTCTTCTACTTCTATCTCTTCGTTTCCTGTTTTCGGATTTTTTTCTGAATCCTTAAGATGGGCCCTTTCATCTTTGGTTATCTCCCAATATTGAGGGCACAGGGCTTGGCAAGAACCACAGCCAATACATTTTTTACGTTCAAATACGATTTTCATATTCTTCTATAAATTACGAATAAGTACTAATATACGAATAATTATTCCTTATTAAAAATTCGTATATTCGTAAAAAATTCGTAATTCGTAGGGTTATTTACGGATGGTAAACTTTTTTTCTAATTTTTTCAAGGTCTCCACAATCCCCCCATATTCTAATTCAGAATAGGGCAGCATAGCTGCTCCAAAAAACCCTTGACGCCTTATTTCTTCTGCTTTGCCAGCCACCTTCGTCCTGACATAATCCCAATAAGGATGGTCAAAAACATCAGCCGGTTCAGTCAGTTTGCCGTCCTTGACGCAAAAAGCCAAGCAATTCACTATGGGCGGGCCGTCAAAGAAAGAAATGCTTGAATTCTTCTTGACCGGCATCAAAGGCCCATTATGAGAACCCCGCATAAAACCAGCCACATAATGTCCAATAGTATAAGGTGAAAGTATTTCTCCGGTGGCTGGAAAATCTTTTTGGGTCCTGACTAACGTTACCGGGTCATCCTTGCCCACATATTTGCCAGCAATATTATGCAGTCTGGTGGTGCTGACTGAAACTGCCTGCTTTCCCGTAGCTCTGGAGGAAATACTCTCCACTACAAATCTTTCCGGGTCCCTCAAAAGAGCTGCAATATCATATAATTCTTCTGGTGCTTTTAATTCAATAATTTTATCTCCTTTGGTGTAAGCCACATCCATAATGACAAACTTGAAGCCCTTTTTCATTTTGGGAGAGAGCATAAAACCGGGCGCGTACATAGGGTCAGCAAAACTCAAATACAAGGGAAGGTTGTAAACGCCAGGATCCGTCTTGTCAGCGGCAAAGAAAAGAAATGGTTCGGCTTCCCTCTCCTCAATCTCCATCTCAGCTACGGCCGGGCCCATACCTTTGACATTACCGGAAAAGGCTGTTTTTAGTAAATCTTGACCCGCTCCGTAAAGACCTTGTGATTTGGCTGCTTCAGTGCCAGCCAAAAATGCCTCCCAGCAAAGTTTGTGGATTTCTTTATTTAAAACTCCTTTTTGGTGGGTGGAAAGGATAGCGATATCGTCGCCGGTATGGCCAATGTAAGAATCAATGAGCAGGCCCTCGCCTTTTTCTTCAATATAATCTTTAACTGTTTGCAGCAGTTTCTGGCTGGGCTTAATATGCCCGCCAATACTGCCAATGTCAGCTTTAATAATACTTAATGTGATTTTCATATTTCTACGAATTACGAATTTTTACGAATATACGAATAATTATTCGGATATTCGCACAAACTCCGTAAATTCGGATATTATTTAGCAAGATTTAAAATTGTTTTGATAACTGTGTCAGGATTCAGGGAGATACTTTCAATGTCTTCATTTAGTAAAAACTCGGCGAATTCGGGGATATCGCTCGGGGCCTGGCCGCAGATGCCGCAGTATTTTTTCTTCTGAGCACATAGCTTAATAACTTTGCTAATCATCTTTTTAATAGCCGGGTTTGTTTCATCGGCAATATATGATATTTTAGCATTATCTCGGTCAATCCCCAAAGACGTTTGGAGTAAGTCGTTGCTTCCAATACTCATACCGTCAAATATATCTAAAAATTTGTCAGCTAAAATCACATTGGAAGGGATTTCGCACATTACATAGATTTTCAGATCAGGGCTTTTCAAACCAAACCGTTTTATTAATGTATTTACTGCTCTACCCTCTTCAACTGTGCGGCAGAAAGGAACCATTACCGAAACATTTTTGAGGCCAAATGTATCTCTGACCCTTCTCATTACTTGGCATTCCATGCGAAAAGCCGGCTGAAATTCTTTATCTAAATAACGACAAGCTCCTCGAAAACCTAACATGGGATTGGCTTCTTCTTGTTCAAATAATGCCCCTCCAATCAAATTGCGATATTCATTGGTTTTGAAATCAGAAAAGCGAACAATTACTTCTTTGGGGTAAAAAGCGGCGGCAATCTGAGCGATTCCTTCAGCCAGCTCTTTGATAAAATATTCTTTTTTGTCTTTATGCTCAACCGTGATTTTTTCAATCTCTCTTTTTATTTTCTTATTTTTCAACTTGCTGAAATGATAAAGGGCCAGGGGGTGAACTCTTATTTTTTCTGCTAAAATAAACTCAATCCTGGCCAGGCCTACGCCGTCGTTGGGTAAAAAGGAGGTTTTGAAAGCAATCTCTGGCGCGCCAATGTTTATCATAATTTTCGTTTTCAATTTCGGAATCTTTTTCAAATCATATCTCTTAATTTCAAAGGGGACTTTTCCTGAATAGATTCTCCCATTCAAGCCCTGAGTGCAATCAACGGTCACTATCTGGTTTGTCTTTAAAATTTTTGTTGCTTTTTGAGTCCCAACAATTGCGGGAATACCAAGTTCTCGACTTACAATGGCCGCATGGGCTGTTTTTCCACCTTCATCTGTGACAATGGCTGAAGATAGGCGCATTATGGGCATCCAATCGGGATCTGTCATTTTGGTGACCAAAACCTCGCCTTTTTGGAACTGTGTAATTTTGGAAATGTTGGGAATTACTCTTACTTTTCCTTGGCCGATTTTATCTCCAATGGCTGTACCGGTTAAAATGGGCTTTTTCTTGGTTTTTATTTCGTATTCTTCGTAAGTTTTTGCTGTTTTTGGCGCATGCACTGTCTCTGGCCGCGATTGAACGATGAATAACTGACCTGTTTTCCCATCTTTGGCCCATTCAATGTCTTGGGGAAGTTTATAATGGTCTTCAATCAAACAGGCCCAGCGAGCTAAAGTCAAAATTTCTTCATCGGTTAAAGAAAATTTTAATTGTTTTTGCTGGGGAACACTTAACTCTTTTAATCCACCCTTTCTATTATAGACCAATTTTCTTGTCTTTCTTCCCAAATTCTTCCGAATAATAGGCTTGTACTGGTTTCCACGGGGTCCTTCGTCCTCGCTCCACTCGTCCTCAGGATGACCCGGAAGGGTCAGCTTGAAAACATAAAATTCATCGGGCGTGATTTTGCCTTTTACAATGAGCTCTCCTATTCCCCAAATGGAATTAATTAAAACAATATTGGGAAAGCCGGTTTCTGTATCAATAGTAAAAATTACTCCAGAAGAAGCCAAATCCGACCTGACCATTTTTTGAACCCCAACTGAAAGGGCAAACTTTATTTGCGAAAAACCTTTTTCTTCTCGATAAGCAATAACTCGGTCATTAAAGGTTGAGGCCAGGCATTTTTTTATTGCTTTTAGTAAATTTTCCTCTCCCGAGACATTCAAAAAAGTTTCAAATTGTCCGGCAAAAGACGCCCGCGGGGCGTCCTCGGCCACACCTGAAGAACGGACGGCAACAGGGGCTGTCGGGGATGTTTTCCCCTCAGGGGAAGATATCCCCGACAGCCTTCTATAGGCCTTAACTATTTCTTTTCCCAAGTCCTCGGGAAATTCACTCCTCAGAATTAAATCCCTGGCTGCTTGGCCTGTTTTTTTCAAACTTGCCAAACTCTTGGGATTAAATTGAGCAAAAATTTCTTTTAATGTTTTGTCTATTTTATTTGCCCTAAGATAATACCAATAGGCCTTGGCAGTTATAGCAAAGCCATCAGGAATGTTGATTCCTTTTTTTGACAGGCGAGAAATCATCTCTCCTAAAGAAGCATTCTTGCCGCCAACCAAAGGAACATCTTTTTTGGAGATTTGTTTGAACCAGAGAATAAATTTTTTAGATTTTGATTTCACAAATTACTAAATACCCAGTTCCTTTTTTTGTTATGCAGGCGGCATTTCCTTCATCAGTATGAGTGAGTTCTCTTAACTTTTTTAGCTGATACCCCTTGTTAAAAAGAGCTTCTAAATCTTTTTGCGATAAATGAACATGTCTGGCTGAAACTTCAATGAGAACCTCTCGCTTCGCTCGAGAACCTTGATTCACTAAGGTATGATTATATATTCTTGAATTAGGAATCTTTCTATTCATTTTTCATTTTTTAATTATCTTTCTTATCGCCTCCACACTTTCAGGATTAGCTAAAGTACTAAGGTCACCTAATTCCTTCCCAGTAAATAATTTTCTTAAAATCCTTCTCATAATTTTCCCCGACCTGGTTTTGGGCAATTCTTTAACGATATAAATTTCTTTAGGTTTAGCAATGGGGCCTATTTGTTTTCTAACAAGAGCAAGGAGTTCTTCTTTAACTTTCAGCTCTGGTTTCTTTCCTTTCAAAACCACAAAGGCAACCGGAACTTCTCCTTTTATTTTATCAGGAATACCAATAACAGCGCACTCGGTAATGTCTGGATGCAAGTTAATGGCAGCTTCTAATTCTCCGGTGGTTAGCCGGTGACCGGCTACTTTAATGACATCGTCAACCCGGCCAACAATGCGAATTAAGCCATTTTTATCTTTATAGGCAGCATCTGAGGTAAAATAAACTTTTTTGCCGTATTGACTCCAATAGGTCTCTAAATATTTTTTAGGATTTTTGTAAATTCCCCGCAATAAGCCGGGCGCAAAAGGCGGCAAAATAAGCAAATTCTCTTGTTTAATTTGCACTTTTACTCCAGGGAAAGGCAAACCAGTAAAGCCGGGCTTAAACGGACCAATACCGGGCAGAGAAGTAATCAAAATTCCTCCGGTTTCTGTCTGCCACCAGGTATCAACTAAAGGACATCTTTCTTTGCCTACTTCTTTAAAATACCATTTCCAAGCCGCTTCATCAATGGGCTCGCCAACCGAACCCAAAAGCCGTAAGGTTTCAAATTTATGTTTTCTCACTAAGTCCGTGCCCAGTTTTTCAAACATGCGAATGGCTGTGGGAGCTGTATAAAAAATTGTTGCTTTATGTTTTTCAATAATTTGCGCCCATCTATCTGGGGTTGGCCAATTAGGCGCGCCTTCAAACATAAGCGTGGTTACTCCGTTAAGCAATGGGGAGTAGACCGTGTATGTGTGCCCTGTCACCCAGCCCGGGTCTGAAGTGCACCAAAGAATTGAATCTTTATGTAAATCAAATATCCATTTGCCAGTCCAGTAGGCCTGGACAGTGTAGCCGCCGCAAGCGTGCGTTGTGCCTTTTGGCGTGCCAGTTGAGCCGCTCGTGTAGAGCACAAACAATAAATCTTCGCTGTCCATTACTTCTGGGTCGCACTGGTCGCTTTGTTTTTTAATTAACTCGTGATACCAGAGGTTGCGGTCTTTTTGCCAAGGAATTTTGTTGCCTGCTCGCTTGACAACAACTACTTTTTTAACTTTTGTTCCTTTCACTCCATCATCAGCATTTTGTTTTAAGTTAATCACTTTGTCGCGGCGGTAATAACCGTCGGTAGTGATTAAAATTTTTGCTCCAGTGTCTTGTAATCGTATTCTCAAAGCACTTGGCGAAAAAGCTGAAAAGACCACTACGTGAACTGCTCCAATTCGAGCGCAAGCCAACATTGAAATCATCACTTCCGGAATCATCGGCAGATAAATGCCTACCCTGTCCCCTTTTTTAACACCAAGTTTTTTTAAGGCATTGGCAAATTTATTGACTTCTTTGAAAAGCTCGTCATAAGTCAAGATTCTTGGTTTTTCATTGGTTGGCTCTGGCTCCCAGATTAAAGCTGTTTTGTTTTTTATCTTGTTAAAACCAAGTGTATTTTTTTCAAAAATATTAGAGGTTATATTTATTTTCCCGCCTTGGAACCATTGAAAGTAAGGAGGTTTATGAACAAATGCTTTTTCCCATTTTTCAAACCAAAAAAGTTGTTGGGCTAATTTTTCCCAGAACTTAATTGGGTCCTTGGCTGCCTCTTGGTAAATCTTTTTGTCATTTGCCAATGCACTCTTCCTAAACTTCTCTGTTGGAAAGTATAAATTGCCTTTCTTGAACATTACTTCATTATACCTCAAAAACAAAAACCGTGCCAATAGCACGGAACAAACTAACGAGAAGTGTTCTCGTTAGTTATAGTTTTTTGCCTACAAACTCAGCGAATTCGGCCAGGCGGCAGGCGTAGCCGTACTCGTTGTCATACCAGGCCACAACTTTAATGAGATTGTCTTTTGCCATGGTCAGGCCGGCGTCAACAATGGCTGAAAAAGAATTGCCAATATAATCGGAAGAAACCAAGGGCGCATCTTCTATGCCCAAAATTCCCTTGAGTTCTTTTTGCTGAGAGGCCTTTTTGAAAACATAATTCACTTCTTGGGCCGTGGCCGGCTTTTTCATCTGGCAAATTAAGTCCACAATAGAAACCGTGGGCGTGGGCACGCGCATAGCCAGGCCCTCTAACTTACCCTTAAGTTGAGGCATCACCCAGCTAATGGCTTTTATAGCCCCGGTGGTCGTGGGGATAATATTTAGAGCAGCGGCCCGGGCTCGGCGCGGGTCTTTATGGGCTAAATCTAAAATCCGCTGGTCATTGGTATAGCTATGGATAGTAGTCATAAAGCCCTTAACAATCTTGTAGTTCTCATCTAAAACTTTAACTAAAGGCGCTAAACAATTGGCAGTACAAGAAGCCATATCGCAAATTTTGTCTTTCTTCGGGTTAAATTTTTTTTCGTTAACGCCTAAAATAAAACTGGGAATCTCAGGGTCTTTGCCCGGAGCAGAAATGATCACCTGTTTGGCTCCAGCTTTAATATGCTTTTTTGCCTCTTTTAATTCCCTAAAACGACCAGTACACTCCAAGACAACATCTATGCCCATTGTCTTCCAGGGCAGGTTCTCTGGGTCCGGTTCAGCTAAAACTTGAACCTTTTTCCCGTCTCTGGTGCCATCAAGTAAAAGGGAGTTTTTGGAGAACTTTACCTGTTTTTCATAAATCCCATAAACCGAATCGTACTTGAGCAAATGGGCCAGGATTTCTGGCTCAGTTAAATCATTAATAGCTACCACTTCCAAATCAGGGTGATTTTTGAGAATCCTGCGAAATGTGGGCCGACCAATCCTACCAAAACCGTTTATTGCTATTTTTATTGGCATAAAAATTGAATAACCAAGATACAAGAAACAATGTTATCAAGATACAATCACCAAGAAACAAACACCAAACAATAACCAATCATCAAACACCAATAACCAAACGGTTTGGTTATTGATTATTGGTTATTGAAGTTTGTTTGGTTATTGTA
>JAUWAW010000011.1 GCA_030601865.1 Candidatus Nealsoniibacteriota bacterium
TCCTGAAAGCAGCTGATGGCAGTCCAGAAATCCATTTAGCAGGAAGTGTTCTCGCTAATGATTTTTATTTATTGGAAAGAACTGACGACAATACTCTTCCTTATATTACAGCTGACCAAATTTACACCGGCACCTTAAAAAACAGCGGTGAGGAGCTGCAGCTTTATGATGCAGGGAATAATTTAATAGACCCTGTCAATTGCAGCGCTGGCTGGTTTGCCGGAGACAACGCATCCAAACAAACCATGGAAAGAACTGACCCAGAACTATCGGGAAGCCATCTCGATAGCTGGGCAACAAGCCAAAATCCCGGAGGCACGCCAAAAGCCCAGAATAGCGCGATTGCCATTACAGAAGAACCTGTAATAGAAGAAGAACCTCAACCTGAATCACAACCCGAACCACAACCCGTAGTTTACCCTTCTGGCATTGTTATCACCGAAATTCTCCCCTCGCCTCTCGGTCCCGACGTTGAAGAAGAATGGATTGAAATATTCAATGAAAATGCGCAAGAAACAGACATTTCCCTTTGGCAAATTACTGACACTGTGGGCACAACCAAAACCTATACCTTTCCAGAGAAAACCATAATTGAAGCAAAAGGATTTTTGGTCCTATATCGACCGGTAAGCGAAATCATTTTGAATAACAGTGGCGACACCCTCAACTTGAGCCAACCCAATGGCAATATCTTAGACAGTGTCACCTATGAAAAAGCGCCTCGCAATCATTCATACAGTAAAACCATTTATGGCTGGAAATGGAGCAATGTCCTAACCCCGGGCGAAATAAATGTCGTGCCTTCCCCCAAAAAAGAACTTGTCGGGGATGTTAGCCCCGACACTATTAGTTCCGACACTCCTTCAACTAGCAGCCCAACCATAAAAGAATTAGCCGCTGTTGGAAAGCAAATCCCAGAATCTTCGCTAAAATCTTTATATATTTTCTTAATTGCCTTAGGTCTGGCCATTTTTTCAGGAGCCATAATTTTATTTCTCAAAAGCAAACTCAAAACAGAAAACGCAATAAGATAGAACAAAAAAAAACAGAAATGCCAAGCGATGGGCTTTTGTTTGGCTTAATCATCTCTATTTCTCTGGTTCTTGCCAGGTGGCGTATTTGCAGTCGGGCCAGCGGTTGCAGCCCCAGAATTTTTTGCCTTTACGAGTTCTTTTTTCTACAATATCTCCCTTTTTGCATTCTGGACATTTTATGCCCAGCGATTTTACTGGCAAGGGCTTGGTGTTTTTACATTTCGGAAACCCAGAGCAAGCCAAAAACTTGCCGTATTTTCCCATTCTGATAACCATGGGTTTGCCGCACTTGTCGCATTTTTCTTTTGTTTGAACAACCGTTTTACTAATTTCTTTATATTTTTTATTTAGGTTTTCCATAAATGGCTCGTAAAATTCCCGGACTGCCCTCACCCACTTTCTTTTACCCTGGGCAATTTTATCCAAGTCTTCTTCCATTTCAGCAGTCCATTTGATATTAACAATTCTGGGAAAATGCTCTACTAAAAGATCATTAACCGTTAGACCAATTTCGGTGGGTTGGAACCGTTTCTTCTCGTCTTTCTCAACATAATTTCTTGCCTGAATGGTAGAGATAATGGGAGCATAAGTTGAAGGCCGGCCAATGCCGTTTTCTTCCAAAATTTTAATCAAACTGGCTTCGGTATATCTGGGAAGCGGCTGGGTAAAGTGTTGAGAGGGGATAAGTTTTATCAGTTTTAAGATTTCATCCTTTTCTAAGGCCGGCAATTCTGTCTCTTTAAATTTCATTGGGTAGATTTTCAGGAATCCATCAAACTGTAAAATCTGTCCCGTAACCTTAAAGACATACTTTCCGGCCTCAATTTCAACTGCTGTGGAGTCAAAAATGGCCTGATTCATCTGGCAAGCAATGAATCTCCGCCAGATAAGGTCATAGAGTCGACATTGCTTCTCATCTAATTCGGCTTTCACTCTTACTGCTTCAGGGGTTCTGGCTGGATAGGTGGGTCTGATTGCCTCATGCGCCTCTTGGGCGCCCTTGGCTTTTGTTTTATACTTTCTTAGAAAGCCCGCCCAATAATTTTTGCCATAGGTTTCAATAATGAATTTTTTAGCAGCAAAAAGAGATAATTCGCTCAGATTTAAAGAATCTGTCCTGTGATAACTCGTTAAGCCCTTCTCATACAAGTTTTGGGCAAGCCGCATGGTGAATTTGGCTGGGAACTTGAATCTTTTCCAGGACTCTTGCTGAAGTGTGCTGGTGGTAAAAGGAGGTAAAGGATTTCTTTTAATCGCTTTTTTCTCAATATTTGCTACTTTGTATTCAGCTCCCTTCAAATCTTTGACAATCTCGTCTGTCTCTTTTTTGCTTTTAATGCCCAGTTTAGGAATAACCTTGCCAATTTTCTTAACCAACCACGCCTCAAACCGTTGAGATGACTTCTTGACGGTTTTTTGGAGGGAAGCAAGGATACTCCAATACTCTTGCGCTTTAAACTTTTCAATCTCTCTTTCACGTTCCACCACCAGCCGCACCGCCACTGACTGTACTCTTCCAGCAGAAAGGCCCCGGGCTACTTTCTTCCACAAAAAGGGAGAGAGGCGGTAGCCAACAATCCTATCTAAAATACGTCGCGCCTGCTGGGCACCAACTAAATTGAGGTCTATTCTACGAGGTTTTTTTAGCGCCTCTTTAATGGCTGTTTCAGTAATCTCATGAAAGACAATTCTTTGATAAGGTTTTGCTCCATTCAGATCTAAAATCTGAGCAAGATGCCAAGCAATGGCTTCGCCTTCTCTGTCAGAATCAGTGGCTAAAACTGTTGTTTTAGCCTTAGTACTTGCTTTTTTAAGACCGGCGATTATTTCCCTCCTCCTTGGCATAATTACATATTTAGGAGTAAAATTATGCTCTACATCAATCCCAAACTCTTTCTCTGGTAAATCCCGGATATGACCTATAGTAGCAGCAATTTCATAATCTTTGCCAAGAAATTTTTTGAGTGTCCTTGATTTAGTAGGACTTTCTACAAGCAATAACTTCATAAAATTAGTTTGTTGACATCGGATGTCAACACGCTTAACGCATTAACGTATAAACATTGCCGCCTAAATTTCTAACTTTACCTTTTATTTCTAAAATAGACAAGGTGCTGCTGACTTGGGCAGTACTTAATTTTGTTTTTTCAATAATTTTATCAATGTATAAGACCTCTTCTTTGAGGGCGTCTAAAATTAATTCCTCTTCTTGGTTTTCCCCCGTTGGATGTTTAACATCGTAAGTTAAACAGGGGAGATTGAGTTCTTCTAAAATATCATTAGCATTTTCAACCAATTTTGCCCCTTGTTTGATTAAGAAATGGCAGCCCTGAGAATTTAAAGAATGGATAAGGCCGGGCACAGCAAAGATCTTTCTCCCCTGACTCTTTGCCCAATTAGCGGTAATTAAAGCACCTGATTTTTTCTTGGCTTCAACAACCACCGTTCCCAAAGACAGCCCTGAAATGAGCCGATTTCTTTGAGGAAAAGTAATTTTACTGCCCGGAGTTCCCGGCGGATACTCTGAAATTAAACAGCCCCCTGTTTCAATAATTGTTCTGGCTAATTTAATATTTTCTTTGGGATAAAGGTTTTTTTCATCTAAGCCTGTTCCCAAAACAGCGATAGTTCTTTTTCCCCTTTCCACCACTGCCTGATGAGATGTTGTATCAATGCCCGGAGCCAAACCACTTACCACGGTTAAACCACCTATAGCTAAATCAGCGGCTAAATTAAGAGCAATGCCTTTGCCATATGAAGAACATCGCCTTGTCCCCACAACCGCCAGACAGTTTTCATTTGCTTTTAATTGGCCTCTATAATAGAGTTTTTCAGGCGCATCAGGGATTTTTTTCAGCGCCTGTGGATAATTTTTATCGTCAATAGAAACAGTTTTGATTTGTTCCATTAAGTCACAATAACACTCTTTGGCGATTTCTCAAAATCTTACTCCTGATATGTGGTTGACATCGGATGTCAACATCGAATGTTGACAATGTATGTCCTATCCTCTATCGTGTCCTAACCATTGACAAAGTTGTTATATTGCGGTACAATGTGTTTAACATGGAACTTTAAACATTTTGCCCTGCTGTCTGTCTGCGGGTGACTTGCCCCCTCACTCAACTTTGTTGAGTGAGGGGGGACAATTTCAGGCAATCCCTCCTTTAGCCTGATAGCCTTTTTCAGCGATTGCTAACTTTTGTTAGCTAACCTCTGATGCCCCAGACAGACAGGAGGGCGAAAGTGTCGGGGATGTTAGCCCCGATATACAAACACGACCATACTTTAGGCACTCGGTAGGGGCCGTTTTTTTATTTTGCCAGAAATTGAACAGAAAGTAAAATGCACGGGTTCAACCCGTGCATTCTCATATTGTCGCAGTTATTAAACGAAGCACGAACCTATTTTGAAAAAATAACATTAACAAAAATTGAATCTTGCGATTCGGCTTGCCCTTTGTTTCGCTCAGGGCTTGCGTCCTCAATAATCAAACCACGGTTAATAAACCAACTTTCATCAATTTTTCTATAATTGGATGTAACTCCCAAGTTGGAATATTTATTTTGTTGCTAATATCTATCAAATCATTTTCTCCATCAGCATAAGCAATAAAATCCATCATTTTTTTTACTTCATTTACAAAAGACTTTGTACTAATTGTTGGATATAACCCTCTTTTTCCAAGCTGTGGTTCTCCTAAACAGTTTATCTTATATTTACGATTTTCTTCAATAAGTCTTAGGCATTCCCTCAACACATCATAAGAACCAGATAATCCTTCCGGACTAACAAAATCTAAATTATCTAATGACGTATGATATTCTGGGTATGTTCCATATTTGCTTCTCATCACGCAACAAACTGGGAGATCCACTCCTGGTGCGTTGTATTGTCGCTCATCGCTTCCTCTGTCAAGAAAAGAATACTTTATAAAATCAGGATGTTTGAATGATAAAATATTTAATGCAATCTTGTCTGTATAAGTATTACCATTTCGTGTCGGAAGATAAGAATATACTCTATTATCCCCTACGCAAGATACGTTAAAACCAGCAATTATATTTTTTTTCATCACCTCTATATTTTTACTCAAATATGTGATAGATCCAATTGTTTCAGGAATAAATATGATACGATAAGTGTATCTCCTTGGTTTACTCAAAATCCATTTCGCTAAAAATGTTGTTACAACAGGTCCGGATAATTCGTTGTTTGCCATAGAGGGATGGCACACATAAGTCGAGAGAAAGATTTCTTTTTCTGTTTCTCCAAGAATAATAAGCTCCCCATATGTTAAAGAACCATTCTTTAATTCACTATCAATAAAAACTCTATATCTGCCGTCTTTAAGTTTTTCCCTCTCCTTATGCGTAATACAAAAGCCCCATCTTTCTTCATAATATGAAGTTAAATAAGGAATTGCGTCCGGCTGGTCTGGAAGCGAGTACAAATGTTCTTGGAGCTGCGAAAGATTTACAGTTTTATTAACGGGAACAGAATACCCTACAACATGAAGATTGTTTTTCTTGAAATCAATGATCTTGTTGCCATCTTCATCCATCACATAAGCATCATTTATATTGTATTCTTTAGGAACTGTCCAATCAAAAACTTTTATTCCGGTAGAAATCTCATGTATCTCTAAATTGGGTATAGATTTCTTAATAATATTTAGTGTTTCTCGGACGCCATTCCCAGTGATACTTCGGTAAATAGAATAGAGTCTCTTTATTAGCTTATACATTTCTTGGCCAACTTCACTTATGTCCAAATCTTTTAATTGTTGCTTCATGTAGGTTCCTCCTTCAAAAAAAAGTAAATATCTTGATCTAATAAATTGCGTCCTTCCTTAAACATAACATCAGATTCAATCGTTAATATTCTACCATTGCCTAATTTAACTTCATTCATCAGCCCTTTTCCAAACAGATGTTTTTCAAGTCTTGAAGTATCTAAAATAACATTCTTATCTAAGAATCTCACAAAATAAGTAAATTCGTCTTTATACTCCATATCACCGATTCTTATTTTCCCTTTAAATGTTTTCATGTACCTATAAGGAATCCCATGCATTTGCTCAATGTAGTGTATGTATGTGCAAGATTGAAAAGGGGTACCTAAAAAAACAATTTTCCCGTTCATTTGATGAAATTTTCCAAAAATAGAATTTTCATCAAAAGAATCCTTACTTATATTTAAGAATTCATTCTTGTGATTACCCCATATTGCTACCGAAAAAATAGGGTGAATGGTTCTATTTACATCTGGCTGTTTTCTGAAATATTCTGTAAGAACACCGACAGTTGATTTGGTATTTGTTACATCATAAAGTTCATTATTACAGAAACTATAGCTGAATGTGGGCATTATAATTATTCCGTCTTCTCCTATAGTTTCCTTGATTGTATTGATTAAAGCTTGTAAAAGAAAATTTCTGTCCAAAGTAGCTAACTTTCCAAACACAGAAATATCAGAATGAATAAAAACAATATCTTTTTTGTTAATATTAACCTCTCTTAACGCATTAACGAAGTCGGAATAATATAAATATTTATTGTCCATTTCATATAATGGCTGGGCTTTATTCCCAATGCTAATATCTGAAAAAGATTTGTTCTGATTTCTATAAATCATCTTATTGATTTTATTCATTCCAACCTTCTTTTTAAAAATTGATTAAAATCTTTTATAATAGGGTTATCCCAAGATAAATACTTAACAAAGGTTTTGTTTAATTTTTTATTTTTAAAAAGTTCTATAGCAGATTTGTAGTGCTTTTTATATTCAGAGTAAAAATTTTTTTGTTTATAAAGATATCCCACAATGATATGTGCAATAATATGTTCAGGCAATTTTAGTAGGAGTTCTTCAAAATATTTTAAAATATTATCTCTCCCTTCAATGGTGTCAAGAGATGGATTATTAAGAAAATTCATTTCAATATTTGCATCATATATCATATCCTGTAGTCGGTCGTAGTTCCATTCATCAGATTTGAGATAATCACATTTCCTATTATCAAATTTATCTAAGCAATCATCTTGAAAAACTAGCAGATTAGCACTTTTTGCCTCCTCAAATAGTTGTGTTCCTGGATATGGCAAAACCGTTAGGAATTGATTTGAATGTGCCTTGAGTTCGCGAGCAAAATTAAATGTACTATTAATCTGGTTTATGGTCTCATTTGGGAAACCTATCATCCAACAGATATGAACATGTAAATTATGGGACTTCAGTATTTTTACTACTTTTCTTACCTGGTCAAAATTTAAGTTCTTGTTTATGCGTCTTTGTATTTCTGGTGAACCCGACTCAACCGCTATACCAAATTCACCCATACCGGCCCTGGCTAACAGATCTATTATCTCTTTATCCAGATGTTTAACTGAAAAATTTGAAGACATAAGTTTTAAAGATAACTTCATACGTATTATCCGTTGCAAAAATTCTTTAATCCATTCTTTAGAAAAAGATAGATTGTCATCTATGAAATGCAAAGTTTCTACATTGTATCTCTTTTTTATCTCCAATATTTCATTTATTAGATTTTCAATTGGTTTATAACGGATCTTCCGACCCCATGAAAGATAGGTACAACAATAAGAACAACGATATGGACAGCCTCTGCTTGCTTCGATCGGTAATGCCTTATCACCACTTCTTTTAAAGTATCTTTCAATATTCAAATAATGCCAGGCTGGAATTGGCAAATCACTCAAATTAATAAAATTATGCCTCTGTTTAGAAATAACAATTTCACCTTTTTCGTTTTTTGAAGCGTATCTTTCAAAGGGGAATTTTTTTTCAAATTTAGGATCGTGATGATCGTTATATTTGTTTAATATATGTAAGAAAGTAGGCCCGCCTTCGCCAATAACAACGTCATCAATGTCATGCTCCCTTAAACAACGCTCCGGAAAAAGTGTAGGATAGCCACCGCCAATAATTATTTTTGCATCTGGATGAAATTTCCTTGATAATTTAACAGTTGCCTCAACCCATTTAACGTTAAAAACAAACATAGCTGATATACAAAGTACATCATATTCATTATTCCTTATAGTATCGGTTAATAAACCAGGATAAGAAGATATATCTATAGGGATTCCTGGTTCAGTATAAGCTTCGGTATTTAAATCAACAGCTTTTACTTTATAATCATAGGTTTTATATTTATCCAGAAAAGCACACAATGTTGCCAAAGCTAATGAGAGAACTGGTCTAAATGTTGATTTAGTTCTAAAATCATCATCTATTATTAATGAATCTGGATGTGTACAATAAGGAACTGTTAATAAAAATATTGATTTAAAATCTTTCATATTAATCTTTCTTACTTGCAATAATTTCTCTTAATTCTTTAAATGTCTTTATTTGCTCAACTTCTGAAATAGTGAACTTAACTTTCATTTCCTTTTCGATTTCACTAATAAGTAAGAGATGATTGAATGAATCCCACTCCTCTGTATTATTGCGAGATAATTCATTATTGACTTTGGCTATATCTATATTAAACACACATGATACAATCTCTTTTAAATTTACCATGATACTACCTATTAATAACTTTAATAAAATCTGGGAATTTATAGTCCTTCCTCAGATTATATTCCCAAATTTCTGTCTTATCATCTTTTCTTTCAACTAATTTAAAGCCATTATTTTTATAGAAGTCTTTTGCAGGGATATTCTTTTTTGTAGGAATAAACTCTCCTATGAGGATATTAGCTTTTTCTTTTTTTGCCATTTCCAAAATATATGCAAGCAGAGTTTCTTCAACTCTTCGTCCAATCACTCTGCAGCTTAGCAAAAAGGTATCTATTCTCCACTTATTGGCCCCTTTTTCTACTATCGCCACCCCTGTGATGCCATTGTCTCCAAATTTATCCTCAACTTTTATTGACACCACAAGAAAATTATCACTCCTGGCAAACTGTTTAACTTCTTCCTCTAAATATCTTATTGTTGTCAAGGTAAACTGGTTTGTCTTCTGTGTAAGTTGTGAAATTCTTGGAATATTAAAAGGATCGGGTTTTTCAATCGTCACAACCAATTCTAACTTTTTAAGATACTTCGTGATATCAGTCGCAAATTTTTGAATATCTTGCCTTTTTCTCTGTTCCACATACGTCTGCCCTTTTCTCTTATCCTCTTCGGTTATTTGAAATGTATTGAAATCATTTATTTCCATAAGTGCTTTTAAATACAAAGAAGGGTCTTCTGGCAAATCAACAACAAGTACTTCAGGTAAACTGTCCCTTATCATTTCTCTGTTCAGTTTATCGTCATCTATATATACCAAACTGTCCAGACCTATGTTTATTTCCTCTGCAATAGTTTTCATATTTGATATTTTATCCTTCCAATTTATTTTCATTGTGGCAAAATGCTCTTCTTTTAGAAGCATATGTGGGTGTTCTTGAAAAACCTCTAATGCATCTTCAAGGTTATTCTTACTATTAATTGTTAATATCACGCCTCGATTGAAAAGGGAAAGTAAGTATTTTTGGAATTCTAAAAATGGTCTTCCTTCTGGTGTTGGACCTATTTTTATTCCTTCTAAACCGTCTTCACCAATAATCCCTCCCCATAATGTATTATCAAGGTCTAAAACGATACATTTTTTAGTAATAGACGTTAAAGGTTTTATATATGCAAGATATTCACTACATAATTCGGGTATGTATTGCAAATCCATTTTCATGTCACCTAAATAGTACATCTTGTAATCAATAATTTTCTGTTTCCCAATTCTTGAGCAAAAAGAGTCATAATTAAAAATAAATACTTGAGTATCGGCTTTGAAAACATCTCTTAAACTAACATTAAGTGCCTCTACAGACTCTATAAAACCGAACTTTTGCTTATTTTCAAGGATGCCCAAAGGAGAATATAAGGGAATTTCAAAATTATGGAGCAAGATTTTAGCAGAAGAACCTTTTTTTATCTTTTGGATTAATGATTGTATTTCTTTTAAATTCTCATTAACCCACTCTTTTCTTTGTTCATCAGAAATTTGGTAGGGCAAAAAAAAGTGTTCCCCCATAATTGTTTTGATATCTATAAAAATAATTATTAAATCAGGGTCAAATTTATAAAGTCCGCTGTTTTTATTTAGAATTTCCTGAGAATACTGGTTATATTCACCAATATAAAACAGCGAAGAAATGCCCAATCCCCAACATTTTACAAACAGAGTTTCCTTTAAGCCTTTGGTAGTAAAACTTGATAATATAGCAATTTTAATAATTTTTTCACTTTGTATCTTTCCGTCTTCAATTCCTTGCTCTATTTTTTTGTATAAGTTAAAATAATCTGCGATCCCTCTAATTGCTTTTGAAGAAATCATATCTTTAGCCTTATCCATAGTAATTGACCTCCGTCACCATAGCGAAAGCTATGGCCTTATTTTTACAATGAGATAAACTAAGGTATACTTGTAAATCTCGAAAACCTTTATTATTAATTCTAGCCACTGGGACTCCATTTTCATTATTAAGTATCTCAATATCCTTATAATTTGGATTTACTTTACCCATACTACCTAATGCTTTAACAACTGCTTCTTTACCGGCATATCTTACAGCTAAATGTGGAGAAGCTTTTTCCTTAGAAAAACAATACTCCAGTTCATTTTTGGTAAATATTTTATTCAAAAATAAATTACCACTAACAGGATCTAGTTTTCTAAACCGGTCGATACTTTCAATGTCGGTTCCGATGCCAAAATTTTTAATCCCTTTCATTATATTCATAGGTATAACACTTTCTTTATTAACTTTTTTGTTTTTCATTGTTCGTCCAGAAAATCGCATAGTTTCGTTAGTCGGGGCACTGGGATTCGGACCCAGAATCACGCGCTCCCAAAGCGCGCATGTTAACCATTACACTATGCCCCGTTAATGTTATTATTACCAAAAATTTTCCCTAAGTCAACCCCGTTAGAGGTTTGATTGTTTTGTCTTTCCATCAAGCCTTCCAACCTCTAACGGGGTCAACCTTGGTTGGCTTGTTTTTTTGGATATGATATAATAAAAATGATGGTGAAGAAAAGAGGTTTTCTCCAGCAGCTCAATATTCCTAAGCAATGCCAAAAATACGGGCTTTCTCTCTGGCAGTGCCCGCAGTTTCTCTTTTTGATAATGGGGATTGTCATCATCGGAGTCAGTTTGATTTCTTATGCCCTGGGCACCCGTTATTTGGTAGAGCCGGAAATGGTCGCCCTGCTCGTGCTCCTGGTAACCATAGTTTTGTTTGTCATTGCCTTTACCATTGTGCGCAACTTTGAGAGGTTGGCTGAGGTCAGTCGGATGAAAACAGAATTCATCAGTGTGGTCTCCCACCAATTACGTTCTCCCCTTTCCAATCTAAAATGGGCTATTGAACTTTTAATGTCAGGTAGATTGGGCAAGATTGAGGAAAAACAAACAGAGTATTTCAAAATTTTAAAAGAAAACAGTGCCCGCATGGCAGAATTGGTCTCAGACCTGCTCGTTGTTTCCAGAATTGAAACGGCCACCCTGGCTTTAAAGAAAAAGGAAATCTCTTTGGAGGAATTAACAAAAGAATTAATCTCAGAATTTAATCTCTTTGCCAGGGCCTCCAATGTAGAGATAAAATTTCAGCCCCAGAAAAATTTGCCCCAGGTTTGGCTGGATCCTTCTCAAATAAAACTGGTTATTGAAAACTTTTTGGACAACGCCATCCGCTATGTGAAGGAAAAAGGTAAGGTAGAAATTTGTCTGAAAAAGACAGATAAGGCCGTCTTGTTTGAAATTAAAGACAACGGGGTTGGTATTCCCAAAGAAGACCGAAAATATATCTTCCAAAAATTCTTCCGCTCAGAAAATGTTTTAAGGTATCAAACCCAGGGCTCGGGCCTGGGCCTTTATATTGCCAAGGCCATTGTGGAAAAGTCAGGCGGCAAAATAGGTTTTGAGTCCGAAGAAAGTAAAGGGTCGACATTTTGGTTCACGTTGCCAATTAAATAACTATGAAGAAAATTTTATTCATTGAGGACGAAAGTGCCTTGCAAAAAACCTTTGGTGAGGTTCTCAAGCAAGAGGGCTATGAAATGATTTCAGCCTTAGATGGTGAAACCGGCTTAAGATTGGCTAAAAGCAAAAAACCCGACCTAATTCTACTTGACCTCATTTTACCCAATGTTCATGGTTTTGAGGTTTTAAAACAATTAAAAGAGGCAGGGGAGACAAAGAAAATTCCCATTATTGTCTTGACCAATCTGGAGAAAATAGGTGATGTGGAGAAAGCCATTGAGTTAGGAGCAACAACCTACCTTGTCAAAGCACAATATAGTTTGCAAGAGGTGGTGGAAAAAGTTAAAAAAGCCCTCAGTGAAAATAACCAATAACCAAGAAACAAGATACAAACAATAACCAATCTTCAAACACCAATACCCAAACATTTGATTATTGGTTATTGAAATTTGTTTGGTTATTGTTTCTTGCATCTTGGTAATTCTTTTACAAAGTAAAAGCTATGAAAGTTGAGTCCCAACAACTAAAAGCATTTCTTATTGATGCTGGGTTAGTTAAGGAAAAAGAGTTTAACAAAGCCCAAAAAAAAGCAGAAAAATCCAAGCAAAAAGTGGGTGATGTTTTGGTTTCTGAAGGTCTCATTAGCCAAGAAGAACTGATTAAATTAGAGGCCTATATCTTGGGCATTCCTTTTGTCAATCTGGAAAAAGAAATCATAGACCCCAAGGTCTTAAAGATTATTCCCGAGCCCATTGCCCGCTCTCACAATATTGTTGCCTTCAGAAAAAAAGCCCAGGACTTGGAAGTGGCAATGTTAGACCCGGAAGACCTGCGCACCGTTGAGTTTATTAAAAAGAAGGCCAATTTAAAAATCTTACCCCGGCTAACTACTCCCGAATCAATTAAAAATGTCCTACGTCAGTATGCTAAAACCCTGGAGGCAGAGTTTGGAGAAATCATTAAAAAAGAGGCCGGTGTGATTAAACCCATAAAAGAGGAGGAAATAGAAGAAGAAAAAGAAGAGTTAAGAAAAGTGGCCGAAGAATTGCCAGTCATTCGCATTGTTGATACCTTAATGAAACACGCCATTTTACAACGCGCCTCAGACATTCATATTGAACCCACTGAAAAGGAAGTCATCGTTAGATATCGCATTGATGGTATCCTCCATGATACTATGACCCTGCCCAAGGCGGCCAGCTCCGGGATTGTGGCCAGGATTAAGGTTCTCAGCAACTTAAAATTAGATGAGCACCGGCTTCCTCAGGATGGACGGTTCAAAGTTGAAACGGAAGAATATAGGTATTCTATCCGTGTCTCGGTCTTACCCATCTTTGATGGAGAAAAAATTGTCATGCGCCTATTGCCGGAAACCGCCAAGGCCTTCACCTTAGAGAGCCTTGGTCTCAGGGGTGAGGCCTTGGAACTCATTCAGCACAATTTGAAAAAACCAGTGGGCATGATTTTAGTTACCGGTCCCACTGGTTGTGGAAAAACCACTACTTTATATGCCATGATGGAAATCTTGAATGAGCCGGGAGTAAATATCTCTACTGTTGAGGACCCGGTTGAATATCGCATGCCCAGAATAAACCAGACCCAGGTGAGACCCAAGATTGGCTTGACCTTTGCCTCGGGCCTGCGGTCTTTGGTCAGGCAGGACCCGGATATCATTATGGTGGGAGAAATTAGGGATAATGAAACCACTGGATTAGTCATCAACGCTGCTCTGACCGGTCACTTGGTTCTGTCTACTTTGCATACCACCAATGCGGCCGGTGCCATCCCCCGCTTGATTGATATGGAAGCAGAGCCCTTTTTAATCTCCTCTACCCTCAATGTGATTTTAGCTCAACGGCTGGTGCGCCGCCTTTGCAAAGAAAAAGAAAAATATAAGTTAAAAGATTCAGAAATAAAAAATCTGAAAAAATACTGTGATACAGTTAGAATCTTAGACATTTTAAAAGATGAGAAGATTGCTAAACCCAGAGACACTCTAAAAAACATTGAATTCTACCGGCCAAAAACGACCAAGGAATGCCCAGAAGGTTATACCGGAAGAATCGGCATCTATGAAGTTCTGCCCGTGACCGAAACCATAAAAGAGTTGATTGTCAAGGGAGCCACTACCGACCAAATTCAGGCCCAGGCGCAAAAAGAAGGCATGAGAACCATGATTGAAGACGGCTTTATCAAAGCCGCCCAGGGAATAACCAGCATTGAAGAAGTGTTGAGAGTAATCATTGAGTAATCCCCACACGTAAAAATGCCAACTTTCTCTTACACTGCCAAATCCTTTAAGGGAGAAACAAAATCAGGGGAGAGAACAGCTAAAAACAAAAGTGAATTAGCTAAAATCCTGCACCAAGAGGGATATGTTTTGATTTCAGTAACCGAAGAAGGAGCAATAGGCAAAAAAAGACCCTTCTCCAAAATTTGGAGAGGGGCTATTCCTTTTTTGGGCAAGGTTTCTCTGACAGAGAAAATGATGTTCACCAGAAACCTGCGGATTATGATTGCTGCCGGCCTGGCCCTGCCCCGGGCCCTACGTACTTTGGCCAACCAGGCCAAGAGCAAAAAACTCAAACAGGCCTTAATGGAAACAGCCGAAGAGATTACCAAGGGAAAAAGTTTCTCTCAAGGACTGGTTCGCCATCCGGATATCTTCTCTGAACTTTTTCAAAATATGATAGAGGTAGGAGAAGAGGCCGGCACCTTAGAAGAGGTTTTAAAAATTTTGACCAGGCAGATGGAGAGAGAGCACGAGTTAAAAGCAAAGATAAAAGGAGCCATGGTTTATCCCATAGTCATTATCTCAGCTATGGTTGGTATTGGCATTTTGATGCTCATTATGGTCGTGCCCAAATTGGCTGAAACCTTTGAGGAATTGGGGATTGATCTGCCTCCTACCACTAAGTTGGTCATTGCCACTGGTAATTTTTTAGCCCATTTTTGGTATCTACTTCCGCTAATAATTTTCGCTTTAGTTTTTGCTCTGAGAGTAATTCTCAAGACAAAATTAGGCAAAAAAGTAATGGAT
>JAUWAW010000002.1 GCA_030601865.1 Candidatus Nealsoniibacteriota bacterium
CGGCTAAAACAGACGGGCAAAAAGGAAGGGGGTCTGGGGGAAGGAATTTTTGCCCGTCTGGCTGTCCGCCAAAGGCGGACTTGACTGCCGCCGAAGGCGGCAGTCAGAAATCAGCGTCGGGATTTTCTTGAAAAAAGGTTCTAACTTTGTATAATAGACACCGCCCCAGAAATTTGTCTGTTGACATCGGATGTCAACATCGGAAAATGGCAAAGCGATGTGGTGAACTCATCACCACATCGCTTTTATATTGTCTTGGCTTGAAAAAAATGGTTTTTTGGGCTACGATAGAGTTATTATGCTGGAAACATTAACTTTAGCAATCTTAGGTGGTTTGGGAATACTCTTTTTACTTGATGTTCTTTTGGGTCTTTGGGTTTTCAAGTTGAAGAAACGGCTAAACCTGTTTAGTAAAAAGGGGAGTAAAAATTTAGAGGAATTTCTCAATAAACAGATTGAAAAATCAGAAAAACAAGATAAGGACATTGAAAGTATTTTCAAAGAAATCTTGAGATTGAGCGCTATTTCAAAAAAGAGTTTCCAGAAAATCGGTGTAGTCAGGTTCAATCCTTTCAAAGAAGTGGGCGGAGACCAAAGTTTCTCCATTGCCCTGCTTGATGCCCAGAATAATGGCTTTGTTATCACCGGACTTTACGAAAGAGAAACAAATAGGATTTATGCTAAACCCGTGGAAAACTCTTCCTCAAAATATCCATTGTCCGAAGAAGAAAAACAAGCCATTGAGAAAGCTACAGGTTGAAATCACCAAGATACAAGAAACAATAACCAAACAAGCTCCAATAACCAAATTCCAATCACCAAACGGTTTGGTTATTGATTATTGGTGATTGGTTATTGTTTGTATCTTGTTTCTTGGTTATTGGTTATTTTGATATCATGGCAAAAGAAACCAGCAAACAAAAAGAAAACCTTCGAACAAGGCCACCGGTAGTGGTCGTTTTAGGCCATGTGGATCATGGCAAGTCTTCTATTTTGGAGGCAATTAAGGATTTGAAAATCACTGAAAAAGAATCCGGCGGTATTACCCAGCACATTGGCGCTTATGAAATTGAAGAGAAAGGCAAGAAAATTACTTTTATTGATACCCCTGGGCATGAGGTCTTTTTTGCTATGCGTTCCAGAGGAGCCAAAGTAGCAGACATTGCTGTGTTGGTAGTGGCAGCTGATGACGGAGTAAAAACCCAGACCAAAGAAGCAATTACTCACATCAAAAAATCAGGCATTCCCATAATTGTCGCCATCAATAAGATGGACAAGTCCATAGCCGACCCAGAAAAAGTCAAAAGAGAACTCTCTCAGGCAAATGTGCTCGTGGAATCAATGGGAGGCAAAGTCCCGTGTGCTGAAACCTCAGCTCAAACAGGCAAGAACATTCCCGAACTTCTGGAATTGATATTATTGGTGGCTGAAATGGAAAATCTAAAAGCAAATTCTTCAAAATTAGGTGAAGGCGTAGTCATTGAAACTTATTTAGACCCTCTCCGAGGACCAACCGCCACCTTGCTGGTAACTGATGGCCTTTTTAAAAAGGGAGATATTGTCGGCACTTCATCGGCTTTTGGCAAAATGAAAATCTTAGAGAATTTCCAAGGCAAGGGGATTGACGAAGCCAAACCTTCTATGCCAGTGATTACACTCGGCTTTGAAAATCTCCCCCAGATTGGAGAAAAATTTAAGGTCTTCCCTAATATTGAAACAGCTAGAGAATTTATTAAAAAGCCCGAACAAGAAGCCCAAGTATTGGTTATTGAACCGGGAAAAGATATTCTCAATTTAATCTTAAAAGCCGATGTTTCCGGTTCCCTTGAGGCCTTAAAAGAAGTTTTAAAAAACCTGCCTCAAGAAAAGGTCATTTTAAGAATCTTAAAAGGGGAAGTTGGCGAAGTAAATGAAAATGATGTCAAGTTAGCCAGGGCAGGTAAAGCTATGGTTTTAAGTTTTCGGGTAAAAACAGATTCTATTGCTCAAGGATTGGCCCAAAGAGAGAAAATAAGAATTAAGGGCTTTGATGTAATTTACGAACTAATTCAGTATGTGAGAGAACAAATGGAAAAAACAGTCAAGCCAAAAATAGTCAGGGTTGACTTGGGAAAAATGAAAACTCTGGTTATTTTTAGAACCGAGAAAAAGCGTCAAATCGTGGGTGGAAAAATTATTGAAGGCGAAGTAAAAAAAGGAGTCAAGATTGAGGTTATGAGAGAAGAAGAAATTATCGGCAAAGGCAGGTTGGCAGGGCTGCAGAAAAATAAAAAAGATATTGAAAAGGGCAAGAAAGGAGATGAGGTGGGCATATTATACCAAGGAGACGTTAAGATTGAAGAAGGAGACATTTTAGTGTTTTATACAAAAGAAAGTAGAAAAAATGTCTAATCGTTTGCCTAAAGTCAACGAGTTAATTAAACGAGAGCTATCCGGGATTCTCTTAAAAGAGAGTGAGTTTTCAAAGGACGTTTTAGTCACCATAACCCGTGTTGAAACCTCAGCTAATTTACAACAAACCAAGGTCTATATCAGCGTTATGCCAGAGGAAAAAATCAAAGAGGTTTTGCAAGTTCTAAACAGAAACATTTATGATTTTCAGCAAAAACTAAACAAGCGTTTATCAATGCGCCCAGTGCCTAAAATACAATTTATAGAAGAAAAGGAAACAAAGACCGTCGGCCGAATTGAACAACTTTTGGAGAAAATAAAAAGAAGTGTTTAAGGTGGAAGCTTAAACATATTGAAAAACCCCCAAAAAGTGGTAGAATAAAGTAATGGCCGCGTAGCCAAGTAGAAAAGGCAGTGCTCTGCAAAAGCACTATACGCGAGTGCAATTCTCGCCGCGGCCTCAATTTGCCGGGGTGGTGAAATTTAGAAAACACGCAGGACTTAAAATCCTGTGGAGGTATTCCCTCTTTGCGGGTGCAAGTCCCGCCCCCGGCACTATAGGCCCCATATGAAACTGAAAACTATCTACGAAGACGGAAATGTTTTGGTGGTTGATAAACCAGCAGGAATGGATATTTTAGCTGTAATAAAGCTTTTGCCTTCGGGATATAATCCAGCGCATCGGCTGGATAAAGATACCTCGGGTATTTTTTTGGTAGCGAAAAACAACGAGGCCTTGAATTTTTTGCAAAAACAGTTTAAACAAAGAGAAGTAGAGAAAAAGTATCTTGCTTTGGTCGTTGGAGAGCTTAAGCCAAAAAGAAGAGAGATTAAGACCTTGATTGGCCGAGACCCAAAAGACAGAAAAAAGCAAAAAGCAGAGCTGCCTTTCTCCCCTGGAGCCCAAAGAGAAGGGCTAAGAGAGGCGATAACCGAATATTCTGTTTTGAAAAAGTTTAAAGAGTATTGCTTAATAGAGGTCGCGCCAAAAACAGGCAGAAAGCATCAAATTCGGGTTCACCTTGCCTATTTAGGCCATCCCATTGCTGGCGACAAAATCTATGGATTTAAAAATCAGCCCTGTCCGGAGAACCTAAAAAGGCAGTTTTTGCACGCCCATTATTTAAAGATTCAATTGCCCGACGGCGAAATAAAAGAATTTAAATCAGAATTACCCGACGACTTAAAAAAAATTAAGATTTAATTATGACTATAAATGTCCGAGCCGGTGACACGGTTAAAATCTATCAAAAGATTCCTGCTTCGCTTTCTAAAGGCAAAAAGGCCAAAGAAAAAGAAGAAAAAAAAGAGAAAATCCAGGTTTTTGAAGGAATAGTTATTGCCCGAAAACACGGTCAAGAACCGGGAGCTACCATTACGGTCAGAAGGGAAATTTCCGGAGTAGGAGTGGAAAAAATATTTCCTCTTCATTCTCCTACTATTGAAAAAATAGAAATTGTCAAAAGAGCCAAAGTAAGACGAGCCAAACTTTATTATTTGAGAGAAGCCAAAGGAAAGAGAGCAAGATTAAAGAGGAAAGAGGAGAAATAAAAATGGTTCAAAATAGAACGATTGTTCTAAAATGAACCAAAAAATAAAAAGCGGACGTGGCGCAACTGGCTAGACGCGCAGGACTGAGGCTCCTGGCCTGTTTCAGGCATGTGGGTTCGACTCCCACCGTCCGCACTAATTCATGGAGCTTAAAAACTTAAAACTGAGGCAGTTTTCAACAGCGGATTTGGAGCAAGTTTTGGAAATAGTCAGGGTCTGTTTTGCTTATCCCTATCCGCCTTCCTATCTTGAAAAATTTTATCAGCCATACCCTCAAGGATTTACAGTGGCTGAATACCAAGGAAGAATTATTGCCTATATTGCCGGACAAGTAAAAAACAATGTTGGCCATATTGGTTCTATTGCTGTGTTGCCTGATTTTCAAAGAAAAGGTATAGCTAAAAAACTGGTCAACTTTCTAATCAACCATTTCAAGGAAAAGGGGGTTAAAAAAGTTACGGCTCATGTTAGAATCAAAAACCAGCGAGGTCTTGCTTTTTATAAAAAAATGGGGTTTAAGATTGTAAAAACTATTGAAAAACTTTATCCAGACGGCGAGGATGGTTATTTGATGGAAAAGGAGATTTAATTGGGCGGTTAGCTCAGCGGAAGAGCGTCTGGTCTACACCCAGAAGGTCGCAGGTTCAAGTCCTGCACCGCCCACCAAAAAATAGAGCGTCAGCTATGCAGCTGACGCTTTGTGCTTGAGCAAAAGTCCTAAAAACAAGGGAGCGCAAATGATGAACCCTTAAGATGATTGCCCTGATGGCAATGATCTCTCCAGAATTTCGCCCTTTTATCCAATTCACGACAGAGATCGCCGTCAAAAAATCCTTCAGGAGTGTTGGGAAGAATTCGTGGCTTTGACTCTTCCAGGATCTCCCGCAGAAGGTACGGGTAGTCAATTATAGGACAAGGAGCAGCATAATGGTAAATTTTTGCCTGTGCCTCCCTGTAGGCCTTAAAAAGAGAAGAAAACAGAACAGTATCTGTGATTGGCCCAAAGCGGCAGTGTTTTGGGTCAATATGATAAATATTGGCCGCAGCCAAAGTGCAGAAAACGCAAGGGCTAATTGAGCCATCTGCTTTGAGATGGAAATAACGTTTCCCTCCGGCAATACACCCTCCAACCAATGGTCCATCATTCCAGAAATCAGCCACCAGGATAGGTTTTTGCTGGTCGCGCCACTTGTAAAGTTGCTCGGCCATTTTTCTACGTTGCTCAGGAGCAACCATCAACTTAGTATCTGGCTCTTGACCGATGGGGATGTAAATAAAGTACCAGCCAAATTTACATCCCTTGTCTATAAGGAGATCAACGAACTCGTCAGATGACACTGTCTCAGCATTCTCGGAAGTGGCTGTGGCCGAGAAGCCGAATACTACTCCTGCTTCTTTCAAGGCATCCATCACTCGCATAATGCGCTGGAAATGGCCTTTGCCGCGTCGGGCATCGGTCTCCTCTTCAAAGCCCTCAAGGGAAATGGCAGGAAAGATGTTGCCCAGTTCTGCCAGGCGAGTGACGACTTCCTCGCTGATAAGGGTACCGTTAGTGTAAACCAGAAAGGAAATATCTCTGTGCAAGTAAGCCAAGGTGGCCATATCTTTCCAATGGAAAAATGGCTCACCGCCGGAGAGAACCACGAAACGGATGCCAAAGTTTTCTTTCATCTCAAGTATTGCTCTATCCATGGTCCTAAAAGGCAAGTTATTTCCTACATTTTTGGCGCCAGCATAACATCCATAGCAATGGAGATTGCATCTATCTGTAGGGTCCATGGTGAAAAAGGTGGGCGCTACACCATACTTTCTGCGCCATTTTCTTCGCTTAGCCACACTGGCAAATCCCTGCACGATATTAGCAAGACCTTGCTTGACTGGTTCAGGTGTATTGGGATTAGAAAAAACCTGCATCCCAATATTACTGACAATCATGGCCACTTGAACCATTCTCTTCTTTCGCCAAACATCAGAGCGGCCAAGGAAAAGAAGTAGCAGATTCGTTAACATCTTAGACCCATGCTGCTCTAATAACCTTTTCCCCCCATCAGTATTGAGTACCCGAACAAACATACCTAATAAAACCTTGACAACTTTTGACAACATTAAAACTCCTCCTCTCTTGTCTCAACCAGAATATTGCTTAAAAACAAAGAACTACTGTTCTATTTTAACTTTTTTCCTTTACATTGTCAAAAAATTTAATATAATAAACTATTGGCGGCGAAGCCGCAATAATAATGCCGCGGTAGCTCAGGGGTAGAGCACATAGCTGAAAACTATGGGGGCGACGGTTCGATTCCGTCCCGCGGCACAAATAAGCGGGCGTCGTATAGTGGTTATTACACGGCGTTGCCAACGCCGCAACGGCGGTTCGATTCCGCTCGCCCGCTCCAAGGAATTTAATGCGGGTGTAGCTTAGTGGTAGAGCTTTTGGTTTCCAACCAAATGATGAGGGTTCGATTCCCTTCACCCGCTCAAAAACAACCCCCGCCGCGCAAAGCGCGGCCGGGGTTTTAATATGTTTAACATCGTAAGTTAAGCACTACCTAGCATATTCAATCACCCGGGTTTCTCTAATAACGTTCACCTTTATCTCTCCGGGATATTTCAATTCTTCTTGAATTTGCTTGGCAATATCTTTGGCCAATTTTTTAGCCGATAAATCACTAATTTCAGCTGAGTTGGCGAAAACCCTAAGCTCTCTGCCCGCCTGAATAGCATAGGCCTTGTCCACTCCGGAAAAAGAAGTAGCAATATCCTCTAATTCCTCCAATCTTCTAAGATAATTTTCCAAGGTATCCTTTCTGGCGCCGGGTCTGGCTCCAGAAATCTGGTCAGCGGTCTTAACTAAAATGGCTTCCAAACTCTCTGCTGGATATTCTTCGTGGTGAGCTTTCATAGCCTCAACCACTTCTTTTTCTATACCAAACTTTTCTAAAATCTTTATGCCAATATCAGTGTGAGAACCTTCAATTTGATGGTCAACCGCCTTGCCAATATCATGCAAAAGCCCTGCCTTTTTAGCCACTGTGGCATTGGCTCCCAGCTCAGAAGCCAAAGCAGCCGATAGATGAGCTACTTCCACAGAATGAAGCAAAACATTCTGCCCGTAACTGGTGCGAAATCGAAGTCGTCCTAAAAGCTGGATTATTTTGGGATTAAGCCCAATAACTCCGGTGTCGTAAGCCGCTGCCTCCCCGGCTTCTTTCATTTGAGAAACTATTACAGCTTCTGATTTGGCCACGGTTTCCTCAATTCGAGCTGGCTGAATCCTACCATCCTGAAGCAATTTTTCCAGAGAGAGCTTGGCAATTTGTCTGCGAATAGGGTCAAACCCAGAAATAACCACTGTCTCTGGGGTATCATCTACCACTATCTCCACCCCAGTCAATTTCTCCAAAGCCCTGATATTCCTTCCCTCTTTGCCAATAATCCTTCCCTTCATCTCATCAGAAGGAATGCCCACAGTCGTAGTAGTTAATTCCTGAGCCTGGCTAAGACCATATTTTTGGATAGCAAAAGCTAAAATCTCTTTGGCCCTTTTTTCATATTTCTCTATGGCCTGACCTTCTAACTTTCTCATCTTTTCTAAAACTTCCTGCTCGTGCTCGTTTTCTAAACTGGTCAGCAGTTCCTTTTTGGCCTCATCCCTGGACATCCGACCCACCCTCTCTAAATTTTCTATTGCCTCTTGCTGTAAATCCTTTAAACGTTCTTTCACATCTCTAAGTTCATGCACTTTCTGCAAAAACTCCTGTTCCTTTGTCTCTAAAACCTGAAATCTCCTATCTATGTTATTTTCTCTTTTTAAGACAAGCTGTCTGGTTTTCAAAAGTTCCTGCCTTCTTTGGTCTTCTTCTTTATCGGCTCTTTCAAGTATTTGAGAGGCCTTTCTCTTGGCTTGCTCTAAAGTTTTCTCAACCTCTTGCCTGGTCTGATCTATCTTCTTTTGGATTTTTGCCTCTATAGTGCCAATTTGCCTCTTGGCAATTGATTGGCGGGCATAGTAACCCAAAGCAGAGCCGATTCCCAAAGTAACTACACCCACCCCAAGTAGAATAAATAGATTCATATTTTAAGATGAATTGGTTATTAGCAATATGCATTTTCCCAAAATTCATAATTAACTTTCTATTTCTATTTTAGCAAACAATTTTTTGTTTGTCAAAAAAAATCGCGCTTGACATTAATCTTCAAAGTTCTAAAATAGAATTAGTATGGCAGAAGAAAATATTAAAGAAATTTTAGAAAAGCACAAAGAAGAAACTAAGCGGCATTTTGATGTGGTAGCTGAGGATTTGAAAGGCGAGATAAAAATTGTTGCCGAACAGGTGGTGGCTAACGCCGAAAAATTAGAAGAACATACTCGAATACTGGCAAGTCACACCCGAATACTAGAAAACCACAGTCAAATACTGGCAAGTCACACCAGAATACTAGAAAGTCACACCCAAAGATTCAACAAAATTGATGAAACTCTTGAAACCATCAAGACGGATATTGAATTTATTAAACACGAACTCAAGCAAAAAGTTGGCCGCGACGAATTCGCTGTTTTAGAAAAACGAGTAAGCATGCTGGAAGCAAAAGTAAGCAGATAAAATAACCTAAAACAAAAACAAACTACGAGAACCGTTCTCGTAGTTTTTTGTTTCTCCTGTCAAATAAAAAAGCCCGCAACTATGTTGCCGACCATAATTGCTCTGTTATTACTGTGTTCGCATCAAAAGTTAGAAATTACCTCGGGGATGCTCTCAATTAAATCGGTGGCGGTCATGCCTTCTCCTTTTTTCTTTGAAGCCAGCTCGCCTGCTCGGCCATTGATGTAGGCCGCTCCACAAGCTGCCGTAAACGGATCTATTCCTCTGGCCAATATTGCTCCGGCAATACCAGCCAGCGAATCTCCGGTACCCCCAACAGTCATGGAGGGTACCCCCGTCTTGTTTACGGCTATTGTCTGATTATCAGAAGCCGAGATTAAATCTGTTTTTCCTTTGAGTAAAATGGTGGTTTGTAATCTGGCGGCCTGCTCTTTAACCAAATCTATCTGTTCTTTTTCTAGCAAACCCATTACCTTTTTGCCAGTCAGAATAAAGAACTCATAGCCATGAGGTGTAACCAGAAACTTTTTGCCAGCTAATAACTTAGGATTGCCAGCTAAAGCATGGATGCCATCAGCGTCAATGACCGCTGGTATATCAATTTGAGAAAGATATTCCAACACCACTTCCTTGGTTTCTTCTGACCTACCTATTCCTCCGCCAATAACCACGGCTGTCTTTCCGTGAGAAACTTCTTCAGCTGCTTTGGTCATAGAAAGCAAAATGGATAAATGCTCTTTGCTAAGCCGTTCTCCATGCAGAGGATAGCTGGCCAGATCAGGAGAAAAAGAGGCAATAATGTCAGCCGCTCTTCTGGGAGCGATAATCCTGACCATGTCTACTCCGGCCCGAAAAGCCGCCATAGCAGCAAGAGCTGGTGAGCCGCTGTAGAAATCAGACCCGCCGATGACCAACAAAAGCCCATAGTCATACTTTTTTGCCTCAGCCGGTCTTAGCTTATAAATTTGTTTTAAGATAGTTTTAGTAACTTGTTTCATATGTCTTAGTATTATAATATCACATTTCTTTAATATATCATAATTACTCATTTAGTTCGCCTAAAACTACTTCAAGGGTTTTTTCCTCTCCTTCGCGCAGGATTTTTAAGGCGACTGTGTCTCCGGGATTGTATTTTTGGATAATTTTTGCCAAAGAATTCTCCAGGGTAATTTTCTGGCCACCAAATTCTAAAATAATATCATCTCTTTTGAGACCGACTTTCTCAGCCGGTGTCTCAGGAACCACTGCTCTCTCATACTCGCGGCAATACTTATCTCGACCAATCCAAGCTCCGTAATTTACCAAAAGATTATATTCTTTTTGATATTTTTCATTAATTACACAATAATAAACTCCTAAGTAAGGAACAACGATTTTACCAAGAGTCTTTATCTGTTCAATATCCTTCTTGGCATAATTTATGGGGATGGCAAAACCAATATTTTGGGCATTTTCTGCCTTGGCCACATTGATGCCAATGACCTCTCCCTTCAAATTCAAAAGAGGTCCTCCAGAATTACCCAGGTTAATAGCTGCATCGGTCTGGATAACATCTTCCAATGTTTCGGTCAGGCCTCCACCAGAGGCAGTAATTGTTCGCCCCAAACCAGAGATAACGCCCACGGAAACAGTATTACGGAACTCGCCCAGGGCATTGCCAATGGCAATAACTGTTTGGCCAATTTTTAACTTATCTGAATTGCCCACTCTTACCACGGGAAATGGTTTTGAGACAAGCTTACCTTGTTCATCAATAAGCTGTTCTTTTTCAATTTCAATGACAGCAAAATCTTGAAAAGGATCTTTATCCAAAACCTTGGCCGGGAATTTCTGACCCTCATTGGTCAAAACAGTATATTCTACCTCTTCATTTAAAACAACATGCTTGTTGGTCAAAATCAGTCCATCCTCAGAAACAATAAAGCCGGTTCCTCCACCAACTTGCTTTTTCTCAACGCCTTTTTGGCGATACTGGGGAATTTTGAATCCAAATGGTTCAATATAGTATTCTTCAACAATGGGCAGGTCTTTGGTAATAATAATGCTGACCACCGCTGGAGAAACGCCCTCTACTGCTTTAATAATGGCCTCTTCTTGGGAGGCCTGCCCCGCCGCCCCACCCAGCACTTTTGCAGAAAGTGCTGGGTGAAGGGGGGTCTGAATTTGTTGAAGCTCCTGATTAAGCTCTAAATAAAAATAGGTGCCCGCAATCCCTCCAGCCAAAAAGCCGAAAACAGAAGAAGCAAAGAAAACCAAAACCGTAATAATAAAAAATCGCCTCACCCCTTGCAATTTCTTCTTCGGGATTCTTATCTTCGGCAACTCAATCTTTGGTAACTCATAAAGCGACATATTATTTAATCATATCAAATTTTTTGGTATAATAGAAGTGATAAAAGAATTATGCGCATTGGGTTTTTTACAGACACATATCTGCCGGTGATTCATGGAGTAGTGATTTCCATAGAAAGTTTTAAAAAGGAGCTGGAGGCAGCGGGCCACCAAGTTTATATCTACGCTCCTGAAAGTCGGGGTTATAAGGATAAAAATCCCAATGTTTTTCGATTCAAATCGGTTAAAGTAATTAAAAAGCCGGAGATGCACTATGCTTTTGACTTCCTGCCAATTGGCCACAGCTTCAAAGAGGTAACACATTTTAAATTGGACATTGTTCACGCCCATACTCCTTTTGCTTTAGGTCTTCTGGCCAAATACATTTCAGAGCGGCAGTTGATTCCTTTAATCTACACTCACCATACCCATTATCCAGAATATGCCAAGGCCTATTTGAAGGAAAAAATCTTTCTGCCTTACTTGGCCAAAATCTACAGTACCTGGTTCTCTAATGTTTCCGATGCGATTATCGCTCCTTCTTTGAAAATAAAAAAGCTGCTTCGTAAATATGGAGTGAAAAAGAAAATTCCTATTTATATTCTGCCAACCGGCATTAATCTAAAGCTTTTTAAGAAGGCAAGGGAAAAGGCCCAAATCTTAAAAAAGAAGCTCAAAATTTCTCCTAAAACAAAAATCCTTCTTTCTGTCAGCAGAATAGGTGAAGAGAAAAACATAGAGTTCTTAATGAGAACAATGAGGGAGATTTTAAAAAAGAAAGATGATTTTTTGTTTTTACTGGTAGGGGATGGACCCTTTTTAGGAGAATTAAAGAAAATAGCAAAAGACCTAAAAATTATCAACAATATTATATTCACCGGCAGAATTCCTCATAAAGATATTCCCCTTTACTATCAAGCGGCTGATCTCTTTGTCTTTGCTTCTTTAACTGAAACTCAAGGCATTGTTATTTTGGAGGCATTGTCTTCCGGGCTACCAATAGTTGCTTTGAAAGACGATGCATTATCAGGTATTGTTTTAGACAACAAGAATGGATTTTTAGTAGAGCGAGAATCTCCGAAATTATTTTCCCAAAAAATTATCGAACCTTTGGAAGATTCTGCGATTTATAAAAAGTTTTCTAAGGAAGCAGTAAAGACGGTTCGCCAATTTTCAGAAACAAATGTAGCAAAGAAATTAATTGAAATCTATAAAAGCCAAATAGAAAAACTCTACCAATAGTTGTTTAAAGTGTTTAAGGTTGACGCTTAAACACTTTTTGTTTTAGTTCAAGGATTTTTGACACGGATTGATTAATTCTTTGTTCGGAAATTTCTCCATCTTGTACTGCTTTTTGAAGCGCGAGTATGGCTGAAGGGACCGGACTCCGCCAGCCAGAAAAAATGAGCATATCCACTCCAGCTTTAACAGGCAGACTAACTATTTCTTTCAAAGAAAATCTATCACGCAGAGAATTCTGGGAAAGGTCATCAGACATAATTAAAATTTGCTCGCCCAATTTTTCTTGAAGGAATTGAATACCCTTTTCAGAAAAAGTAAAAGGCAGGGCTGAGTCAAGTTCTTGATAAATAACATTCGCAGTCATCACAAAAGCAGGGCTGACTCCTATGCCAAAAGGCTTGCTGGGATAATTTTTCACTGCCTCTTGAAATTGAGAAATTTCAGGCAGTTTGGGCAAAACAGCTAATTCTTCTTCAGGGTTAAAGGCAATGCCTGTATAGCCCGGGAAATGCTTAATGGCTGTCAAAATTCCCGCTGCTTCTTGCCCTTTCATCACCAAATAGGCTAATTGGCCAATTTGCGAGGGCTCTTTGCGAAAAGCCCTTGCAAAAAGAAAATCTCCGGGCTGAGCCAAATCTAAAAGTGGGGCTAAATTAAGATTAATACCCAATTCTTTAAGTTCTCTGCCTCTTTCCAAGCCAATTTGATATGCTTGTTCAATGGTTTCAATCTCTGACTGAGGGGTTTTTTCTTGAGCAAAATCCACACGGGAAATGAGCCCGCCTTCTTGGTCAACGGCAATAAAAAGGGGCAGACCAGTGTTTTTTAAAGAAACTTCCTGAAGGCTCTCAATTAAATTTTTAAGCTGCTCTGGACTCTTAATGTTTCTTTGTAACAGGAGTACTCCTCCCGGAGAAAAAGTTTTAATTAAATTCTCAACTTCGGGTGTCAAAATCTCTCCCTCAAACCCAACAATAAACAATTGCCCAATTTTTTGTTCCAAGGTCAGGTTATCTAAAATATTTTCTTCAATACCCTGAGAAACCCTTGCCGGCCCAAAATCAAAAAAAGGAAGAACAACCTTCTGCAAAACAAAAACCAAACCCAGAATCAAAACCAAAACAAAGAAACTTTTCTTCAAAATCCCCAAGACCATTATTCTATTTTACTACGAAATACGAATTTATACGAATAGTATGAATTTCCAGTAATGACTTCAAATTATGACGATCGTCACGATTTGAAGGACTTAGTACTCCAAGAATTTCCATCTTTGGCGGCGGACGAGCCAATAAGTGAAACAGCCCAAAATTAAGTAAGAAGGTATGAGCCAGAGCCAGGAGATTTCTAAACTTACAGAAGCCCAAGGAATTTGAGAGAACCAATCAACTATTTTGACAAGATAACTCAGCAAAAACCAAGCTGGCCAAGAAAGAACCCAGCCCAGGGTTTGCCAGAGCAGACCGCTTAAGCTAAAAACAAAGCCAGAAACCATAACATAGGGCAAAATAGGCACAAGTAAAATATTGGTTATGGGCGCCACCAAAGAAAAATAGCCAAAGTTATAAATTAAAAGAGGAAGTGTGAAAATTTGAGCTGCCAGAGTCATAACTAAAAGACTTTTCAATTTTCGGAGTTTAAACCTCCAAATATGGATTTTGGCTAGCCAACTTTGAAAAATGGGCATCAGGTAAATTATGCCGAGAGTAGCTAAAAAAGAAAGTTGGAAACCCACATCAGCTTTCAAAAGCAAAGGGTTTTGAACCAGCATAAAAGTGGCGGCTATGGTTATGGCTCTTCCTCCTGTTCTCAGCCGGCCAATTTTTTGAGCCAAAAGCAAAAGCCCGCCCATAATACCGGCTCTAATAGCTGAAGCCGGCGCACCCACCATAATAATAAAAAGAACAAGTAGAATGATGGCAAAATAAAAGGCCTGCCCTCTCCAGAGCCCAATTCTTGCACCCAGCCACATTAAAATCTGGCTGAGAATAATAATGTGCATGCCAGAAACACAGGTAATATGCCTTACCCCAGCCACATTTAACTTATTCTTCCACTCCTCAGAAATTCTTCGCTTGTCTCCCAAAACTATTGCTCCCAGAATTGAACTTTGAGGCGGGGATAATGAACTATAAATACTTTCTCTGAGTTTATTCTTAAAAGATAAGATTTTACTGTAAATAAAATTGCCTTGATTTTGAGCCAAAATTTCAATCTCTGGCCAATACATTAAAACGTAAATACCATCCTTGGCAAGATAATCTTTGTAGTTAAAATCTTCAAATTCTTGAGGAAGTTTTAATTTTCCAGTAATTTTTAATTTATCTCCATACTCGTATTCAGGATATTTTCCGGTGGTAACCAAGACCCTGCCCATTTCTTCAACCTTAACGGCTAGTTTGATGCTCTTTAACCTGATGTCTGGTTCTTTTACTACCACGCCTAATAAAGTAATTTCTTTTTCTTGGTCGCTCCAGTGTCTTAACTCGCTCCTCTCAATCTTCAATTGGGCAGATTGGTGCCGCCAAATCCCAGCAACTAAGAAAATCAAACAGAACCCAATGACTGCCACTTTCTTATGCCTCCAAAAAACAGAAATAAGAAGGATGCCCAAAATTAAAACTCCCAACGTCAAACGTTGGGAGAAAAAAATTATTGAATTGAGAAAAACACCGGCGATAAAAGACAAACAAAAATACAGAAAAATCTTAGATTTACTCATGCAAAAACAAACCCTTCAAGCCGGTTGTTTCCTCTGTCTCTCTTCTTACTTTCAAATCGGTTTTCAATAAAACAATCTCGCCGGTCACGCTCACCGTGCCTTTTATAAAATGCCCGCCAACAGCTCTTTTTTGTTTATTGCCTAAAACTGCGTGTAAATGAAATTCGTATTGACCATCTTGCCCGCCCGCCTCGCTATGCGAAGCATTGCGGGCAGGTAAAGAAACATTGCCTGTTAACAATAGAAGTTCGTGGGGTTCGGTAAATTTTTCTGGCAGATAATTGCCTTTTTCTTTGAAAAAGCCCAACTCAAACTCGCCCAACTGGCCCAAGCCCGACAAAATAACAGCAGTTTCAATGTTATATTTTCGGCAAACTTTTTCCAAACTTTCAAAAATCTCCTCTCCGGGAAAAAGCCGCGCAAATATTAAATTATCCTTTTCTTTGCTTTGCATATTTAAGTACTTCTCTTAAAATCTTTTTAAACCAATAAGCGTAGTTTTCAGGGTGTTGTTTTATGTCTTTTTTTAAATCTCGTGGGTTTATCCATTGCCAATCTTCAGCTTCCCTTTTGTTTATTTTTGGGCTGCCATCAAATTTCCCCACAAATACATGGTCAAACTCATATTCAATTAAATTGCCGAAATCTGTCCGATAAACAAAACTAAAAATTTCTTTTAGGGCGCAGTCAATGCCCATTTCTTCTTTTAATCTTCGCTTGACTTCTTGGATAAGATTTTTGTTCGGCCTTGGATGAGAACAACAAGTATTGCTCCAAAGCCCGGCTGAATGATATTTTGTGCTGGCTCTTTTTTGAAGCAAAAGTTCTCCTTGAGAGTTAAAAATAAAAATTGAAAAAGAACGGTGAAGTTTGCCCTGTTGGTGAACTTTCATTTTCTCGCCAGTTCCAATTTTGTTATCTTCTTCATCAACAAGAATTATTTCTCTTTTGGTCATTGGAATGTTTCTACGGTTTCAATATCTTGTTCAGTAATGATTTCACCTTCTCCAAAAACAAATCTTGCTTTCAGCTTTTCTCCGGCTAAAATTTTGGGCAGCCAGAACTTATCATCCGGCCACATCTCTTCAAAAGGAATGTCCTCTATTTTGAACCATTTGGGCGCCATTTCCTCTGATTCTATTGGCTCTCCTTCCCAGTTCCTGGCAAGAAAAACATGCACATCCTGGTTCCAGTCCTTGTCTTGGGGTATATAAGGGAAACGGAAATTGAGAATAGCCACTTTTTCCAAATCCTTAATCCTGATGCCAATCTCTTCTTCGGTTTCGCGAACGGCTGCCTCCACAATATTTTTGTCCCCCTTTTCAGAGTCCAGCTTGCCGCCAACCCCGTTCCACTTTCCTTTTCCAAACCCTCTTTTTTTCATAGCCAAAAGCAGCTCTTTATCGTCTTGGCTCTCCCTAACAAATAAACAAAGCGTGGCTTGTTTCATCTTTTGTAGTTTCATTTCCGGATTAAATCCTGGAGAATGTCTTCTGGGATAGGAGGTGGTTCTCGCACTGGGCTTTTGCCCGGATAACGCCAGGCAGTAATTATTTTTATTTTCTTGCCGGCTCTCTTACCCCGAGCATCGTCGAGGGGTTGATACATCAACCAAATTTCTGTGGGATGTTTCTTTGAACCGGTGGGTTGCATAACAGCAATTGTTTCTGGGGCAATTCCAGCTTCTTTACGGTCGGGCCTAAAAAGCACTCGCCTCAACCGACTCTCACTTAACATATAAAACCTCATCTTTTCTTTAACGTGTTTGGTCCAGGAAATCCTCTCGTCATCTTTTGGAGATTTGAAAAACATCTTGTCTCTATTATTCTACCAAAAATTCGCCTTTTAGGCGAATTTTTGGGAGTTTTTTGGGGATGGTTTTTTACGCATTTTTCACTACAGCTATTTGGGGAACTCTAAATTTTTTTCTCAACCATACTTCTACTATCTCATAAGCTCCGAAAAAAACAGTTGTATAAAATAGGTTCCCAATTAAAGTATTTTTGAAAAAAGGAAGAGCCATTAAATAGCATTGCCAGAGACCAGAAAAAGTTTTGGCATACCAGGGAGTAAAAACCCAAACAGCAAAATTGGTCAGGGCAAAAAATAAAAGAGCTGCCAAAAAAGCGCTGCCACCAATAGTGTACCATTTTTTATGCTTTTTCAGCCAGAACCCCAAAACCGCGAAAAGCAAAAAACTGCCGTAGACAAAAAACATTAAACTTAATTGGTAAGAACCAATAAACATATCAGAAATTACCATAGCTGCCATTGGTAAAATCAAGGCAGTTTTTCTGGAAAGATAAACTCCGGCAAACAAAGCAATGGCGGCAATAGGAGCAAAATTCGGCGGATGAGGCAAAAGCCGCAAACTGACCCCTACGACAATAAACAGCAAAACAATAACAAACTTTACCCCGTTAAATCCGCCAAAGGCGGTGCGGCAAAGCCGCAATTTAACAGGGTTTATGATTTTTTCTTTTTGTGAAAACATTTTTAATCACCAAGATACAAGATACAATAACCAAACAAATTTCAATAATCAATCACCAAAAGATTTGGTTATTGGTGTTTGGTTATTGTTTGTTTCTTGTTTCTTGGTTACTTTAAAAAGCTGATTCCTCAAATCTAAATTCTACTTTGTCGCCTGCTTTCAAAAGCTGTTTATCAGCCGCCACAGAAGGCATCTCTCCATTAATATAATATAACCAGTATTTCCCGTCCTGTCCATTTTCTTTGTCTCCAATGGCTTCAATGAACACTCCTATATCTTCGTATGTTTTTGTTTTCAAATCAAGCTCCAATTTTCCAGCTCCCTTTTTCAACAAGTCAAAAGCGCTTGAACCTTTTTTAATCCTAATCTCAAGGGTCTGAACATTGCCAGAGCCATTATCAATAATTAAAGAATTTTCCTGAAAAAGTTTCTCATAAAGTACCTGACCCATTGAAGCAGCGCTCAAATTCTCTATATCTGAACGGATTCTTCCTGCAAAAACACCTACTCCAATAAGAAGGATAACTCCCATTCCTATTAAAATTTTCAAATTTTTGTCTATCATGTTCATAAATTGAAAAAATCCCGCTTCAAGCGAGATAGGATGACCCTACTCTTTACTCGAAGAGAATTAGGTTAAAATTTTTATGGCGGCATTCTGGCTTTTTACCCAGTTAAATAATTTCGCCTCTGGCGAAATTGCTGCGGAGCAGCATTTAACCGGGTGAACAGTTGCGGTACAGCTCAGGAATTACACCTGATTTCTCACCATTTATTTAATTTTACATTTCAAAACTCCTTTGTCAATAGTAAGCTTATCTTACCTGACAGACATCAAAAAATGGGGCAATGGCTTTTTGGATTTCTAAAAGATATTTGTTGGGATAAGGTTTTTTCTTTTCAAATTTGGGGTCAATGGTTTTCTCTGGTCTAAAATTCTGTAAATAGTATTTTTGGGCTGGTCCAATCCATTGAGCGATTTTTAAAATGTCTTCTTTTTTAAGTAAAGGGTTTATGGTCGTGCGGAATTCAAAATCTATTTTTGATTCTTTTAAAATCTTGATGCTCTGCTCTATATTCCTTAAACTTACTTTTTTGCCCGTCACTTTTTCATATTTTTCCTTGGACGCTTTAATATCTATGGCTACATAATCTATTAATTTCTTTTCAATTAAACCCTTTAGTATTTTTGGCTTAGAACCATTGGTATCAAGTTTGACTGAATATCCCAATTTTTTAATTTTCTTAACAAAACTTGGCAATTTTTTATCAATGGTTGGCTCGCCACCGCACAAAACAATGCCCTCTAAAAGGTCTTTTCTTTCTTTTAAAAAACTGAAAAAATCTTTTTCCAAAATCCTTGGTTGCTTTTTTATTTCAGCGGGCAAAACAAGTTCTCTTGAATAACACCAAGGACAGCGATAATTGCAACCAAGACAAAAAACCGTGCAAGCCAGCTTGCCAGGATAATCAATAAGGGTTAATTTTTGAAGACCACCAATTTGCATTAGAGTCTTGCGGGCACCTTAAATGTTTTCCGTTGATGAAATTCTTTCTGCTTTCCAACATTAAACTGGGACACAGGGCGATAATACCCGACCACCCTTGAATAAACTTCGCACGGCTGTTTTATTGTACATTTTGGACACTCAAAATGTTCGCCGCTCAGATAGCCATGCGTTGGACAGATTGAAAAAGTGGGAGTCAAAGTAATATAAGGCAAGCGGAACTTCTCAAAGATTTTTTTAATTAATTTTTTCACTGTTTTAGCGTCTGAAACTCGCTCGCCCAAAAAGAGGTGTAAAACACTGCCACCTGTGTATTTACACGTAATTTCATCTTGAAGTTTTAAGGCCTCAAAAGGATCACCGGTATAGTTGACCGGTAATTGGCTACTGTTAGTATAATATGGTACTTTCTTTGTCCCAGCCGTAATAATATCGGGATATTTTTCTTTGTCTTTCAGAGCTAAACGATAAGCAGTACTCTCGGCCGGCGTTTGTTCTAAATTGTAGATATCGTCTGTTTCTTTTTGATACTTTACTAATTTTTTTCTCATAAAGTCCATAACTTCCAAAGTAAATTTTCTACCTCTCTTTGAACCAATGTTCTCGCCAATAAAATTTAAAAGGGCTTCATTCATACCAACCAAACCAATAGTTGAAAAGTGATTGGCATAATATTTTCCTCTCATTTTTTTTACCCCGGACAAATAAAATTTGGAATAAGGATATAAACTTTTTTCAATGAAGTTTTCTATTGTTTTTCTTTTAATTTCTAAACTTGCCTGAGCTAAATCCATTATTTTTTCCAATCTCTCAAAAAAGTCTCTTTTGGTTTTAGACAGATAACCAATTCTGGGAAGGTTAATAGTAACTACGCCAGTACTTCCTGTAAGCGCTCCCGAACCAAACAATCCACCCCCGCCTCGGTTGTAAAGCTCCCGTAGGTCAAGACGAAGCCGGCAACACATTGAGCGCGTATCCGAAGGTTTCATTTCCGAATTAATATAATTAGCAAAATAATTTGTTCCGTATTTTGCAGAAGCTCTAAAGATTCCGTCAAAGGCCGGCTCGTCCCAGGGAAAATCTTTGGTGATATTTACAGTTGGAATGGGGAAATGGAAAGGTCTTCCGGATTTGTCGCCCTCAAGCATTGTTTCGTAAAGCGCCTTGTTAAATGTCTTCATTTCCTCTTCAAATTCCTGATAGGTTTCTTTCTGAGGTTTACCTCCAATAATTACTGGCTGTTTGGCAAAAGAAGGAGAAGGTCTAAGGTCTAAGGTGATATTGGAAAAAGGACACTGAAATCCAACCCTGGTGGGTGTGGCCATATTAAACAAAAATTCTTGAAGAGCCTGTTTGACTTGCTGATAGGTTAGATTATCATACCGAATGAAAGGAGCTAACAGTGTATCAAAATTTGAAAAAGCAACAGCTCCTGCTACCTCGCCTTGGATTGTATACAGGAAATTAACTATCTGACCCAAAGCAACCTGGAAATGCTTAGCTGGCTTTGACTCCATCTTGCCCAAAACTCCACCAAAGCCTTTAAGTAAAAGATCGTAAAGGTCCCAGCCAGCACAATAACAACCTAAAGTATCTAAATTATGAATATGCAAATCGCCGCTCTTGACTGCCTCCCTGATTGGTTTGGGATAGATTTTGTTGAGCCAATATTTTTTAACGATATAAGAAACGCCATAATGGTTAAGGCCTTGCAAGGAAAAGGCCATGTTGGCATTTTCTTGGACTTCCCAATCCAATTTCCCTAAGTATTGGTCAACTCTATCCACTGCTTCTTCGCTTACTTTTACTGCTTCTCTTATTCTTCTTCTTTGCTCGCGGTATAAAATATAAGACCTAGCTGTTTCAACCAGGTCTTCTAAAATGAGAACTTCTTCAACAATGTCTTGAATTTGTTCCACATTGGGAACCTCATCTTTTTTAAAACGTCGATTTAAAAACTCCACCACTCTGTCAGAAAGTTTTTTTGCCTTTTTGCCGTCGCCCTGGCCAGCAGATGTGATGGCTTTAAAGATGGCGTCGGTAATTCTTTTCTGGTCAAAAACAATAGTGGATCCATCCCTCTTTTGAACCTTGGCAATTTTGTTTTGCATAAATTATTTCATTGTATGCCAATACAAAAAGGCCGTCAACCGGCCTAAATCTGTGGATAAGTGACAGTCAAGAAGGTCCCAACTCAAAACCCCGTGGCCACCAAGGTTACTTTGATAACGCCTTTCTTTAATTTTTTGTCTTGCACTGCGCCGAAGATGACCTTAGCTTGAGGATGAAGTCTTTGGGTAATAACCTTAGTTATTTCTTCTATTTCAGACAAACTCATATCCTCTCCCCCGGAAACATTAAACAAAACAGCTCTGCCTCCTTGGATGGAAGAATCAAGCAGGGGAGAGTTGATGGCCTGATTAGCCGCTTCCTGAGCCCTTCTTTCTCCTTTGGCCTCGCCAATGCCCAAAAGCGCTGGTCCAGAGTTTTTCATAATGGTGCGGATGTCAGCAAAATCAACATTGACAATGCCGGGCAGCACAATTAAATCAGAAATCCCTTGCACCGCCTGCCTCAGGGTCTCGTCGCACATCCAGAAAGCAATAATGACTGAGGTGTCTCTATTAATCATTTCCAGCAACCGGTCATTGGGAATGCAAAGCAAGGTATCAACCTTCTCTTTTAGGTCGTGGATACCCTTTTCAGCTATCTTTTTTCTAAAATCTCCTTCAAAGGAAAAAGGCTTGGTGACTACGGCAATAACCAGAGCTCCCAATTTTTTGGCAATCTGCGCCACCACTGGGCCGGCTCCTGAGCCGGTTCCCCCGCCTGCGCCGTAGGTAACAAAAACTGTATCCGAGCCCTTTAAAACCTCCCGGAGCTCTTCTCTTTGTTCTTCGGCTGCCTTTCTGCCAGTTTCCGGATTCATGCCTGTGCCCAAACCTTTGGTCAGTTCTCTTCCAATTTGAACTTTTTGATGGGCTTTGGCTTTTTTAAGGTCTTGGATGTCTGTGTTGACCGCAATTAAATCCACGCCCTGGATTTTACAGGCCATCATTCGGCTGACACCGTTACCTCCAGAGCCGCCTATGCCCACTACTTTGATTGAGGTTGTCGCTTGCATTATAATACAGACCCTCCTTCTACATCTTACCTCTTAATTCTTATATTTTCAACCCCCACCAGCGCGCTGTAAGAGGTCATTGTCTATTGATATTTTTGAGGGCAGAAAATAAGGAAAGTGAAAACCTAAGGAGTAAACAAAAGGAAGAGTCAATTTTGCTTTTAGAAATCTTGTTTTGAATAGTGCTTGGGTTTCTTGGCGATACTTTTGAAAATCAGGAAAATTCTTTAATAAAATTTCAGCCGCTGTTAATCCCCAAATTACTCCGCCCCCACTCCATGGTTTGGTTAGGCCGGCCGCGTCGCCGCAAAGAGTGATGTTTTGCTGCCTGGGCAGGTGCAGACCTTGAGGAATGAGAGCGCTTTTTATATAAGATTTCTCAAGGGCAGCCCTTGAGAAATTCCTGCTCAAAAATTCATCAAAATCCTTTTTAATGGTCTTTAGGGGTCCGATTGCTCCGTATTCTGTCCTCTCGCCTCTGGGGATCTTCCAGAAAAAGCCAGCTTTGATAGGCCAGGTCTCCACATAATTGGAATTGTCTCTTTTATCTTGGAAAACCTGAAGGCCGAGTCGGAATAATGGTTGCCGTAAACCAAGTTGCTCTCTCACTTGTGATAAAGCTCCGTCACAGCCGATGACCCTATCAAACCCCTGGGGTATCTTTTTAATTGTTTGTCCAAACAAAATTTCAGCGCCTGCTTTCCGAGCAAGACCAAACAAAATTTTAACCAAGTTTAGACGGTCAATGGCAAAATGTGTCGGCTTAATACTTAAAGTAATAGTTTTTCTGGGAAAATGCAGAAAGCAGGTATCAATTTTATTTTCAATTAAAGAGTCATTAAGGGGGATAAACTCTCCCAACCGTTCTGAAATCAAAGAGGAGCAGGGTTTCTGTCCTATCTCTGCGATTGTTTTTTTCTTCTCAAAAACAACCACTTTGTGACCTGCCTGACTCAATTTCCAAGCCAGATAAAGCCCGCAGGTCCCGGCGCCGATAATAGCTATATCCATAGAAAAACTATATCAAACATTTGCTAAAAAAGAAAGACATGCTAAAATCAGTTTGGCACATTGTGCGGCACATTCTCAAAAGGAGTTACAGATTATGTCTATGCTGCTCACCTCTGGTCTATCTGAAAGGATGATTGAAGATTTAGAATCTTTCCTAGGGCAACCGGCCTTTGATGGAAATATCCAAGAAGGTGGATACTTTTTCTGGGCACCAGAAATAAATTTTGGCGCTCTGGAAAGAATCCTTGAAGCCACCCAAGAAGGCTCTGACGAAGTTCTTGAAAAAAAACTGGAACGACGTAAACAAAAAATGAAAACTCTGTCTCTCAAGCTCCAGCAGGCAAAAAAAGAACTATCTGAAATAGTTCAGCAGCTTCAGCAAAAGGAGGCAAAATATAATAGGTTACGGGAGGAAACTAACCGGCTAAAACAGCAAAGGGCTAGAATCCTCAACAAGGCAATATCTTGCTTGCAAGAAACCGCCAAAAGGCTCTGAGCAACCTACTCAGAACCAAATGTTTTTGTGTGGAACTTATTGAATAAAGTTAGAACTTACTTTGAGCAAAATCCCGGCATTGATATTTAGCGGCGCTTCGCGCCGCTATCACCGCCGCCTTCGGCGGCAACACCAGGGACGTTGACGTTGACAGCGCCACGCGCCTACTGACGCCTTGACCGCGGCGTCGTTCCCAGCGGCGGCTTCGCCGCCGCTGGGCTGCAAAACAGGAAAATTTTCTCTACATTTCTAAAAATTTTAGGCGGCGGGCTTTTAGTAAAAATAGAGCATCATTTGACGCTCTATTTTTATCTGTGGACCCAGAGGGATTCGAACCCTCGACCTCGAACGTGCCACGTTCGCGCGCTACCAACTGCGCCATGGGCCCCTCACCCAGAAAGCTTAAGCTGATGCTAAACTGTTTTTGATTCTTTTTTTCAACTGAGTATATGCCTGAGCAAATCTTTTTAGATTATCCTCTCTATATCTAGTATCAGCTTTAGCTCTGTATGCCTCGTAATAAATAAGGTCAAAAGGAGCTTTGTTTTTAGTTGACTTACTTTTTCCAGTATTATGTTCTTCAAGCCTTCTTATTAAATCATTTGTATAGCCAATATAAACACTGTTATCTCTTTTACTTCGTATCAAGTAGATATAATACATAAAGCTTTCTGGGTAAGGGGCTATGGGGCCCCTTACTTTTTAACAAACACTCTATACCAATCTTTGTCAGTAAAAATATCGTGGAAGATAATACCGAATATGCCGCCGATACAAAACTTGGGGAAAACATGAAGCAATCCTAATGCCCAGATTAAAATGAAAAACAAGGTTGCCATAATCCAGTGATGTAAATGGAGCTTCCGTTTTCCCAAATTCAAAAACACATATTTCATTCTGCTGTTCTCGGGAACTTTTTTGTGATAATAATGCGTTCCCAAAAATCCAGCTCCTAAACCTAAAACAAACAAAAAGGAGATGAAAGCAGAAACCAAAAGGGTTATTCCTGGTAAAATAATCTTCTTTGCTTTTGGCATAATTTTTAATTTTTTCTGTGCCCCTGATAGGAGTCGGACCTATATCTGTTCTTTAGGAGAGAACTGTTCTATCCGTTGAACTACAGGGGCAATGATATAAGAACCTTTCGTCGCTTCGCTCCTCAAGAACCTTGATTCGCTAAGGTATAAATATATAGTCTTAAATTAAGATACCATATTTCTGACTTGTTGACAACAGATTCTTTTGCTATAATTACAAGCGAGGAAGAAATACAAAAATTTATTCTTGTATTTCGACCGAGCGAGTAATTATTTACTGAACAGGAACACAATAAAACATATGTTAAACAAATCTTCAATTCCACAGGTAATTAAAAAAGTCCTGCCGGCCGTGGTCAGCATTACCATCTCAAAATATTTGACTGTTTTTGAAAGCCCTTTCGGTCCTTCTCCTTTTGGTTTTGAACAATTTTTTGCCATCCCCAGGGGCAAGAAAAAGATAAAGGTCGGTGGGGGCTCGGGCTTTATTGTTGACCCTACTGGTATCATTTTAACTAATCGCCATGTAGTAACTGACCCTCAAGCAGAATACCTTGTTGTTTTAGATAATGGGAAAAAGTATCAGGCCCAGGTTCTGGCCCGAGATCCCATCAATGACGTAGCTGTTTTAAAGATTGAAGAAAAAAATCTGCCGGTAGTGGAATTGGGAGATTCTTCACAGCTTGAACTGGGCCAAATAGCCATTGCTATTGGCAATGCCCTGGGCATTTTTCGCAATACAGTTTCTGCGGGAGTAGTTTCTGGCCTAAGTCGAGAAATCAAAGCAGGCAGTACATTAACCGGAGAGGTTACCCGGCTTAAAGGCCTAATTCAGACCGATGCGGCCATCAATCCCGGCAACTCCGGCGGTCCATTAATTGACCAAGAAGGCAAAGCCATTGGCATTAATGCGGCTATGGTCTTTATGGCAGAAAACATTGGTTTTGCCTTGCCCATTAATATGGCTAAAAAAGATTTAGAAGAGGTTAAAGAATACGGTAGAATCCGCCAGCCGTTTTTGGGAGTAAGATATGTACTTTTGAATAAAAAACTGCAAGAACAATATGAGCTTCCGAGCAAAGAGGGTGCTTTGGTCATTTCTGAGTCAGTGCCTCAAGGCCAGGCCGTGGTTCCCGGCAGCCCAGCCGATAAGGCCGGGCTCAAAGAAGGCGACATTATTTTGGCTATTAACAAAGAAAAAATTTCTGTCAAAAATCCTTTAATAGACATTCTAAACAAGCTCAAGGCCGGCGATGAGATTGAACTAAAAGTCCTAAGGGTCGGTCAAGAGTCCCTCTTTAAAACAATTTTAGAAGAAAAAAAATAATACCTCAAAGTTTCCCAATCTAAATAACTGGTCGGGCTGATAGCCCGATTACTTATTTAATTAGACAAAAGCTGAATCATAAGATATATTAGAAATAGAAATATGGTATACAATCCTCAAAAAATTGAGCGGAAATGGCAGAGGGTTTGGGAAGAAGCCGGGATTTTTAAAACCTCTGACAAGATTAAGGGCAAGAAGAATTTTTATCATCTGGTAATGTTTCCCTATCCTTCAGGGGATTTACACATTGGCCATTGGTATAATTTCGCTCCGGCTGATGTTTATGCCCGCTTCAAAAGAATGCAGGGTTTTAATGTAATGAGCCCGATTGGCTTTGATGCCTTTGGTTTACCTGCTGAAAACGCAGCTATTAAACACGGTATCCATCCCAAAACCTGGACTTATAAAAATATTGAGAGGATGAGAAAACAATTAAAATCAATGGGTACGATTTATGATTGGCAAAGAGAAATTATTACCTGTGACCCAGATTATTATAAATGGACCCAGTGGTTGTTTCTCCAATTTTACAAAGCCGGCTTGGCCTACCGCGCAAAAGTGCCAGCCAATTGGTGCCCCTCCTGTAAAACAATTTTAGCCAACGAACAAGTCATTGAGGGCAAATGTGAAAGGTGCGACTCAGATGTTTTGCAAAAAGAAATTGAACAATGGCTTTTTAAGATTACTGATTATGCTGAAAAGTTGCTCAAAGACCTGGATAAATTGGACTGGCCCGAGAGAACAAAAACGATGCAAAAGAATTGGATCGGGAAGTCCGAGGGCTATGAAATTAAATTTTCATCAATCCCTGTCTTCACTACGCGGCTTGACACCATATTTGGATGTACCTACTTGGTTTTGGCACCAGAAAATCCAATCATTGAAAAATTAAAAAACAAAATTACCAATTACCAAGAAGTTAAAAGATACATTGAGAAGTCAAAGAAAAAAACAGAAAGAGAGCGCCTCAGCGAAGCAAAAGAGAAAACCGGGGTTGAAATCAAAGGAGTAAAAGCAATAAATCCAGCTAACGGAGAAAAGATTCCCATCTGGATGGCTGACTATGTTCTGATAGGCTATGGCACTGGCGCTATTATGGCAGTACCTGACCGCGATGAACGCGACATGGAATTTGCCAAAAAATACAATCTGCCAATTAAAAAAACAAGGTTAGTTGATAGTAAAAAAATTGCTAAGAAAGTTAAAGGCAAAAAGATAACTAATTACAAGCTTCGCGATTGGGTAATTTCTCGCCAGAGATACTGGGGAGTGCCTATTCCAATGGTAAAATGCCAGAAATGCGGCTGGGTACCTGTTCGGGAGAAAGATTTACCAGTATTGCTGCCGACCCTAAAAGATTTCCGGCCAACTGGTAAGGGCAAATCCCCCTTGGCCAAATCAAAAAAATTCGTTCAAACAAAGTGTCCAAAATGTAAAGAATTAGCAGAAAGGGAAACCGACACTATGGATACTTTTGTCTGCTCCTCCTGGTATTATTTAAGATACACTGACCCTAAGAATAAAAAGAAATTTGCTGACCCCAAAAAATTAAAGGCCTGGTTGCCGGTTGATATGTATATAGGGGGCGCCGAGCATACAGTGATGCATCTTTTATACGCCCGATTTTTTACCAAGGCCTTGCAAAAACTTGGCATTTTAGATTTTTCAGAGCCGTTTTTACGGTTGCGCCACCAAGGAATTATCTTGGGTCCCGACGGTCAAAAAATGTCAAAATCCAGAGGAAATGTTATAGACCCGGATATTCAAGTTAAAAAATATGGTGCTGATGCGGTCAGAATGTATCTCTGTTTTATGGGACCCTATGACCAAGGGGGTCCTTGGCAGCCAAGAGGGATTGTGGGCATAGCAAGGTTCTTAGACAAAATTTTCAATTTTCAATTTTCAATTTTCAATGACCAAAATTCTAAACTTAAAAAGCTATTACATAGAACAATTAAGAAAGTCACGGAGGATATTGAAAACTTTCGGTTTAATACGGCGATTTCAGCTTTAATGATTTTGGTCAATGAGATGCAGAAACAAAAAGGTCTAGAACCCGAGGTTAGACCTACATTATTAAAATTACTGGCGCCCTTTGCCCCGCACTTTGCCGAAGAACTCTGGTCCTCCTTCGCTAAAGCTTCGGAGGATAAACATTTTGATATTAAAAATTCAGTTCACAATCAGAAATGGCCCAAGTATAATCCAAAACTAATTAAAGAAGAAATGATAACTTTGATTATCCAGGTCAATGGCAAGGTACGAGCCAAAACAGAAACAGAAGCAGGTATTTCAAAAGAAAAAGCTAAAGAACTTGCTTTATCTTGTGAAAAAGTGCGAAAATGGACAGAGGGCAAGAAAATAAAGAAAATAATCTTTGTGCCAGATAAATTAATCAATATTGTAATATGAAGAAAATTCTATTAGGTAATGAGGCGATTGTCAGGGGTGCTCTGGAAGCAGGGGTCAATTTTGTTTCTACTTATCCTGGCACACCGGCTTCAGAGATTGGCAATACTTTTTACAAAATCGCCAAAGAAGCTGGGGTTTACCCCCACACCAAACGGGGGCAAGGCGCCAAAATTGACGAAGTCAGCCCCCGTTCTGGTGTGGGGGTCTATTTTGAATTTTCAACCAATGAAAAAGTGGCTTTGGAAGCTGGGATAGGAGCCAGTTTTTCCGGTCTTAAAACCTTAGTGGCCATGAAGCATTTTGGCCTTAATGTGGCCTCTGATAGTTTAATGCCTTTTTGTTATACGGGCAGCAAGGGACCAACTGTAATTGTCGTAGCTGATGATCCTAACTGCTGGAGTTCAGCTCAATCAGAGCAAAACTCAAGGGCTTATTCTTATTTAGCCCACATTCCTACTTTAGAACCCTCTGACCCTCAGGAGTGCAAGGATTTCATTAAATTGGCCTTTGAAATTTCTGAAAAATTTAACCTGCCTATCTTAATCAGATTAACTACCCGCGTCAGCCACCAACGCGCCCCCGTTAAACTCGGCAAACTATCGGGAAGCCATCCCGATAAAGCAAGGTTTGTCAAAGAGCCACAAAGGTTTGTCACTATGCCGCCCCGAGTTCTGGAAATGAAAAAAGAACTTTTTAAAAAAATAGAAAAAATAAAAGAATTTTCCGAAAAAACCTTTATCAATAAAATAAGTTTGTTGACATCGGATGTCAACAAACAAAAGACCGGCATCATCACTTCAGGAGTTTCTTATTTGTATGTAATGGAGGCATTGGAAGAATTAAAAATAGATTTGCCGGTTTTGAAACTGGGATTCTTTTATCCTCTGTCAGAAAAGAAAATTAAAGATTTTATTAAAAATCTTAAAAAGGTTCTGACAGTTGAAGAATTAGAACCATATCTTGAAAAGGAAATAACAGCTTTAGCTAAATCTGTAAATCCTGGACTACAAATCTATGGCAAAGCTCTTTTGCCTGAGGTCGGAGAGTTGAAACCTGACCATGTAGTTGCAGCTTTAGCTACTGTGCTTAAAACTCACGATCGTAGAGTTTTAGCACAGCGGGCTGATTTGCCCAAGTTTCCAAAACGTTTGCCAAATCTATGTCCTGGTTGCCCTTACTGGCTTGTTTTTGGTGCAGCAAAGAAAGCAGTCGATTTTAAGAAAGTAATCTTTGGCGGTGACATTGGCTGCTATATGTTAGCTGGCTTGCCACCTCACAATATCCAGGATTATCTTTCTTGCATGGGTTCTTCTATTGGTATAGCTCATGGAATCAAGAAAGCTACCGCCGGGCAACAAAAACTTATTGCTTTTATTGGCGATTCCACTTTTTTCCATGCGGGCATCCCTGCTTTAATCAACACCGTCTTTAACAAGTCAAACCCCTTAATTATTGTGATGGATAACCAAACCATGGCTATGACCGGCCACCAACCTCACCCCGGCGCGCCAGCCAAGCCAGATGGAATAAAAATTGAGAATATTGTCAAAGCCTGCGGCGTTAAAAATCTAAAAGTGATTGACCCCATCAAACAAAAAGAATTAATAAAAACAATTAAAGAATTTTTAAACAAAAAACAGGTCTCGGTAATTATTGCCCGAAGACCCTGTATATTTGTAAAATGATGAATAAAACATTCAATATGGTAATTGTGGGCACCGGGGGGCAAGGAGTGATTACGGTTTTGCGGATTTTGGCTGAAGTAGCCCTTATTGAGGGCTATGATGTCAAAACTTCAGAACTCCACGGCCTCAGCCAAAGAGGGGGCTCGGTTGAGGTTCATATTAAATTTGGCAACAAAATACACTCTCCCCTGGTAGCTCAAGGCAAAGCCGACTTAATCTTGGGCTTAGAAATGCAGGAATGCTTGAAATCTTGCTATTTTGTTCACCCCCACACCAAACGAGAACAAGATGCCAAGGGCACCAAAATTGACAAGGTCAGTTCTCGTTATGGTGTGGGGGCAAACTCAAAAACAAGTTTTTTAATCAATGATTATCTTATCCCCATACTTTCCTGCCCGCCAGAGCCTTCGGCTCAAGCCGATGGCAGGCGGGTTCAAAAACCCTGGCCAAAAAACAAAATTCTAAAGACCTTGAAAAATTGGACAAAAGATATTACTCTAACTCCAGCAGCAAAAATCTGTGAAAAAGAATTGGGCACAAAGGTAGTTGTTGGAGTCTATCTATTAAGCTTGGCTGCTTTCAAAAAACTGGTACCAATTAAACCTGCCTCAATTCTTAAAGCAATGAAAAAAGTCTTGCCCTCAAAATATCTTGAATTAAACAAAAAAACCTTTAATTTAGCGAGAAAAAATGATTAAAAAAGTAGTCATTGCCGCGGCTGGTCAAGGAACCCGCATGCTCCACCTGACCAAAAATAAATCCAAGCACTTGATTAATGTGCAAAAAAAACCGTTCTTGGCTTACCTTTTAGATAATCTCTTGAAGGCCGGCTACAAAGAATTAATTTTGATTGTGGGCTACAAAGAAAATTTAATGCGTGAATTTCTTAAAAAATACCAATATAGAGCTATTGTGGTTAATCAATTTGAAATTTTAGGCGGTAAAGAAAAAGAATACGGCACTGCTTGTCCTCTGAAGTGTGTTAAAGACATTATGGACAAAGAACAGTTCTTGGCAGTTTATGGCGATAACCTCTATTCAGTGACAGACCTGCGGGCCATGAATATTGAGGACAATTATAATTATGTGGCTGGCTTTTATCATTCTCACCCAGAAAAGTACGGCGTGTTGGTTGCCAATAACGGTTTCTTGGAGAAAACTGTAGAAAAGCCGAAAAAATATATTGGCAATTTAATCAACACTGGCTTGTACAAATTCACTCCTGAGATATTTGATGAACTTCCTAAAGTTCGGCGCTCTCCCAGAGGAGAATATGAACTAACAGATGCCATTACGTTTCTAGCCGAAAAGAGAAAAGTCAAGGTAAAAAAAATCCAGGATTATTGGCTGGATTTTGGCAACCCAGCGGATATTATAAAACTTTCGCGCTTTTTAACATGTCAAAGGGTTTAGTTGAATCTTTCTCCGGGGTGCGCGGTATCTGGGGAAAAGGGCTTAATGAAGAATTGGCCAGAAACTATGCCTGCGCTTACAGCCATCTTTTGGCTAAACAGTTGGGCAGAAAACTGCGCCTAATCATTGGCTACGACCCTCGCGCCTCAAGTAAAGAAATCGCCCAAATATTTCGGGCTGGTTTTTCTTTTAAGGCAGAAAAAATTATTGATGTAGGCATACTAGCTAAAGCAGCTGTGGAATTGGGAGTAAGAACCTATAAATTAGATGGCGGGGTTATGATAACAGCCAGTCATAGTCCCAAAGAATTCAATGGCTGGGAACTTTTAGATAAAACAGGAGCGATTATTTCTCCAAGTTTTTTAGAGAAAGTTATCCGGTTGAGAAAGAAAATTAAAGTTTCTAAACCCACCACCGCTTTTGAAACAAAAATGGTAGAGGACAAACAGCAAGACCTGAAAAACCTTTATATCAATTTTGCCAAGCAAATTATTGGCAAAAAGGGATTAGACGCAATCCAAAAAAGACACTTTAACATTGTAGTTGACCCAAATGGAGGCGCGGCCGTATCTTTAATAAAGCAATTTTGCCAAAGATTAGGAGTTAAGAGCCGTTATCTGAATATGGAACCGGGTAAATTTGCCCGAAAAATTGAGCCGGATTTTGAGTCGCTCAATTATTTAAAAGAAATAATTAAAAAAGAAAAGGCGGATTTTGCCATCGGCTTTGACTGCGATGCTGACCGAGCAGAGATTGTTTTGAAGGATGGTTCAATGGTTAATGGACAATATATTTTAGCAATCTCGGTTGAGGAAATCTTGTCCGGCCTAAAAAACCCTCAAGGCAAAATTGTTATTACCAATGATTGCACCTCCAACTTGGTCAGAAGGGTAGCTGAAAAATATGACGCCAAAGTAAAAGAAGTTGAAATTAGCGAGATAAATGTGGTTAATAAAATGTATCAAGAAAATAGCCCTATTGGCGGGGAGGGTTCAGCTTCAGGGGCCATTTTTCCACCTTCCCGCTGCCGCGATGGGTTTCTAAGTTTAGCAATTATTCTGCGGTATTTAGCAAGGAAGCAAAAAACATTGGCTGAGGCGCTTGATGAATTTCCTGACTTTTACAGTTTTCGCGACAAACTTAAATGTCCTCCGGAAAAACAAATTCAGGTTCGGCAGAGTATCAAAAACTACCTTTTAGACCACGGTTTCAAAATCCAAGAAAGAGGAGGAAAAACAGGCACGGTCAAGGCATTAATTGACAAAGATTCTTTTATCTTCTTCCGCGCTTCCAAAACAGAACCCGGGGTCTTCCGAATTATCTCTGACGCCCCAGACAAACAAAAAGCAAAAAAACTGCTGAAACAAGGCATTGAAATCTTCAATAACCAATTATCTAATATTTAAATAACTCACGATCGTGAGCTATAACATCAATAATAATTTTGACAAAACCTTAGCAAAAGCAGTAAACGTTATTAAACAAGGTAAGGTTTTGCTTTGCCCCTCGGACACGGTTTATGGCTTGATTTGCGACGCCCACAACGAAAAAGCAGTGTGTGCTCTTTTTGAAATCAAAAAAAGGCCTTTTGAAAAAGCCATTGCTCTTTTTATCAAAGACATTAAAATGGCTAAAAAACATGCCTATATTGATAAAAAACAAGAAGCGATATTAAAGAAAGTTTGGCCCGGAAAAATAACAGTTATTCTAAAAAGACAAAAAAGTTGCCGACTTCCCAGAATTCTTTTCGCTAATACAAAAGTAATTGGCCTACGGGTGCCGAATCACAAATTTCTTAATGACTTACTTAAAAAATTAGATGCTCCTTTGGCCGAAACATCAGCTAACATCTCAGGCAAACCCGCTTCAACAAAAATAAGAGAAGTTTTAAAGCAATTTGGAAAAGAAAAACGCCAGCCCGATTTAGTTCTGGATGCTGGCGACTTAGAACCTTCTCTTCCTTCAACCGTCATTGATTTAACCACAAAAAAGATAAAAGTTTTAAGAAAAGGTGCTATTGTTTTTTAATAAATTTTTTGTAAAGTTCCTCAACTAATTTCTCTTGTTCCTTGATGTCCAAAACTTCCCGGCGAATCCGGGCTTTTTCTTTGCGAATAAATTTTCTCTGGCTTCTGGAAAGCCGTTTTTTCTTCAGCTGTTTGGACATAAAAAAACCAGTTTACCCAGTTAAATAATTTCGCCTTTGGCGAAATTGCTGTGAAGCAGCATTTAACCGGGTTTAACCTGTTTAACATAATCATTTTGTATTCTAAACTTATTCTACTTTTTTGTCAAAATTACTCTCCTTTAATTACGGCCAAAGGCACCAGTTTTGCCACTTTTTTTGATAAACCAGCATTGTGCACCACCTCCACAACCTTGTCAACGTCTTTGTAAGCCAAAGGTGCCTCTTCGGAAATACCTCTGAAACTGCGGCATTTAATTATGATTCCTTTTTGCTTTAATTGATTTACTACCTCCTGTCCAGAAATCGTTCTGGTTGCTTGCCGCCGAGACATTGCTCTGCCCGCTCCATGTGCTGTTGAATAAAATGCCTCTTTTCCCTGCTCTGTGCCAACCATCACATAAGATGCTGTTCCCATAGTGCCGGGTAGAATCGTAGGTTGGCCGACCTCTTTATATCTTTCCGGAATCTCTAGGTGTTGGGGCGGGAAAGCCCGCGTTGCTCCTTTGCGATGCACCGCCACCTCAATTTCTTTTCCATCAATAACATACTTTTCTTTTTTGATAATGTTGTGGGCAACATCGTAAAGAGCTTTCAAAGAAGAAGCTTTTTCTCCTCCCAAAACATCTTTCCATGCCTTACGGATAAAATACGCTATCATTTGCCGATTAGCCCAAGCATAGTTAGCCGCCGCAGCCATAGCGGCAAAATATCTTTTGCCTTCTGGAGAGCTAAAAGGACAGCAAGCGAATTCTCTGTCTGGAACTTTTATTCCATATCTTTGCATAGCAGGAATCATTGTTCTTAAATAATCAGTACAGACCTGATGACCTAAACCACGACTTCCGGTGTGAATCATAATTACAATTTGGTCTTTAAATAGCCCAAAAACTTTCGCTACTTTTTCATCAAAAATTTCTTCAGCTTTTTGGATCTCCAAGAAATGATTTCCCGAGCCGAGCGTGCCAACCTGGTCTCTCCCCCTCATTTTTGCTCGTTCAGAAACAGTAGAAACATCTGCCCAATCCAATCTTCCTCCTGCCTCGCAATTCTCAACATCTTCTAGTACACCGTATCCCTTTTCTACCAAATGCTTTGCTCCTCCTTCTAAAATCCTGTCTATCTCCTCAATTGACAATTTTACCTTTCTACCTCTTCCCAGTCCCGAAGGCACTTCTCGTTGAATTGCAGATGCTAAATTTTCCAAATGGGGCTTAATATCCTTTTCAGAATAATCCGATTTCAACAACTTCATTCCGCAATTTATGTCAAAACCGCACGCTCCAGGCGAGATAATTCCTTCTGGAATTTTAATTGCTCCGACAAACCCAATGGGCACCGAATAACCCTCGTGACAGTCAGGCATCACAATGCCATATTTTACTATACCAGGTAAAGTAGTCCCATTTATTAACTGATGTATTGATTCATCTCGAAAAATATTCTCTAGCATCTTCTCCGAAGCATAAATCCTCGCTGGCACGCGCATATCAGACCGAAAACTTTTGGGAATTTCCCAAAGATAATCGTTAATTTTCTTGAAATCTTTTTTGGAAAGCATAGTTTTAAAAATTTGGAGAGAGCAAATCTGGTTTGCTCTCTCCTTCTTTATAGAAAGTTGGCTATAACCAACCAGCTAACTCCGAGTGTCCATAGAAGCACAATAACCGCAATTATTATAATCACTCCTAAATTATTTATCTTCTTCACTAAGATCAACCTCCCATCTAAAATGGTAAAATTCTATTTCTATTATAGCCCAGCCTTAAATATCAAACAACACCACTGCCTGCCAAATGCCGTTCTCTTTTTCGCTATATGTTCTAAAATTTCAAACTTTTTCATATAGTTTTTGAAACTCCTCACGGGCGACTTGGCGGTCATCCCAGGGAATCTTTTCATTATTTGCTATACAAATCCAGGGTTCGCAGCCCTTGCCGGTAATTATAATTGTATCGCTCGGCTGAGCCATTTCCAAGGACTTTCGGATGGCTTCCCGTCTGTCTAAAATTGTTCTTGCCTTGATGCCTGCGCCGTTGGCAACTTGATTGATAATTTCCATTGGGTCTTCGTCATACGGGTCTTCATTGGTAATAATTATCTCTTTGCAGTATTTTGCTGCTATCTCTCCTAAAATTTTTCTTTTCCACTTGTCTCTACCCCCACCGCAAGCCCCCAGCACACAAATCAGATGTTTAACTTGCGATGTTAAACATTCGTAAACTTGTTTAAGGGCATTGGGCGTAAAAGCATAATCAACAATTACTCTGAAGGGACTGGAAATAACTTTTTCCATTCTGCCTGGCACACCTTTTACTTTTGCCAGCGCTTGCTTACACTGCTCAAGAGAAACACCCTGCGATAAACCAATACAAATAGCGGCTAAAGCGTTATTAATATTGAATTTGCCAAGTAAACGAATTACGAATTTAGAATTATGAATTAAGAATGAAATGCTTTTGTCTTCCACGTTTATTTCTTTTGCTTGTACTATCTTTAAATTCGTGATTCGTGATTCGTGATTCGTGATTCCATAACCATAGATTATCTCGGCTGGGAATTGTAAAAAATAATCAGCGTTTTTGTCGTCTATGTTTATAATATGCGTTCCCTTGCATATTTTAAAAAATTTTCCTTTAGTTTCTCTGTAATTTCCAAAGCTTCCGTGACGTTCAATATGTTCTGGAGATAAATTAGTAAAAACAGCCGCAGCAAAATCAATAAATCTGTGGCGGTGCTGTAAAATACCCTCTGAGGTTACTTCTAAAACTACGTATTTACAGCCAGCCCGAACTGCCTGCCTCAAGAATTTTTGCAGCTGAAATCTGCCCGGCATTGTCATTTTCAATTTGTTTTCTTCTTCTCTATTGCCAATCTTGAACTTTATTGAAGAAGCCGAAGCCACTCTATACCCCGCCTCCTCTAAAATTTTTGTCGCCAAATTCACGGTGGTTGTCTTGCCATTAGTGCCGGTAACTCCGATAACCGTTAATTTCCGCGAAGGAAATCTATAAACAATTGCGCCCAAAAAAGCCAGTAAAAAATGATACCAATTGATTAAAAAACCAGGGATAATTTTTTTGATTATTGCTTTCATTTGCCTAAAATTTGCAAGGCCCTTTTTATCCTTTCTTGAGGGTTTTTTATTTCTTTGGGAAGTTGAGATAAAGCTCTTTTGGCCTGGTCTTTTGAAAAGCCGAGGTTAAACAAAGCTAAGAAGGCCTCATCTTGTTCAAAAGAATCTTTTTCTTTTTTGGGCGAGGGCTCTTTCGTTTTAAGCTTGCCGGCTAATTCCAAAATAATCTTCTGGGCTTTTTTCTTGCCAATGCCGGGCACCCCTTCAAAGATTGCTTCATTGCCTTTTTCTATTTCTTTTTTGATTTTTTCCGGTGAATCAAGCGAGGAAATTTCAAGCGCTGCCTTAGGACCAACGCCGGAAACGTTCCTGACTAACTTAAAAAGTTCAAGTTCTTCAAAGCTTAAAAAGCCAAATAATTTCAAACTTCGCTCGCCCACGTCCAAATAACAAAAAACCTTGACTGCCTCATTTTCTTTTGGCAGCTTCTCCAAGGTCCGGCCTGAAACAAAAACCTCATAGCCAACTCCCGCTACTTCCAAAATAATAAACCCTTCCTTTTTCAAAATAATTTTTCCCTCAAGACATGAAATCATTAGTTTATTCTACCATTGATTTAAGAAATAAAAAATGGCCATATGTCATATTAAAACACAGGGCCTAAGCTGAATTGTGATATTTTATTCAGCATTTTGTGATTTGTTTTCCTTACGTCCTTTTAAGATATACCATGGAAAGCAAATCAGTATCGCCACAAGCAACCCACCGTTCTCAAAAATGGTATTCCGAACGGAAAACCACGAAGATAGACACAAGCAAAACAGGATAGCCCAGGGGAAAATAAAACGCCTCTTCTTTGCTGATTTCCATAGGATGTCCACTGTGAAAATGATAAGGAAAATAGAGACAAGCACTTTAAGAATCAAGTCCAATGCTAGTATCATTATTTTTCACCTCCTGTAGAAAATTCTTGCCTTCAACGGAGAAGGCGACCTATCGTAAAGCCTATTCCGCCCCCGCCAACGGCTGCGAGGGTAATTATCCCCAACATTTTTATAAGAACTTCCGTGGGAGGAAGAGTAAGGGCTGGATAGATAAAAAGTTTAACTCCCCACCAACTAAGTACCCCCAGCGCTGGATTAGGTAAAACCAAAAACCTTTTCATCATCTTCCACCTCTTCCTTATTGTATTGTTAAAATGGAAGGACTACCTTCCACTATGTTTATTTTACCACCACAACATTAAGATGTAAATGAACACAGAACTCAATACGCCATAATTCTGCCATGGCTTTCTTACGGCGTATATGTTATAATGAGATAATGACTAAATATAAATATTATTTTAGGAAACCGAGGTCGGAAATTGTTAAAGATGTTCTTTCGTGGTTAATGGTGGCTGGAATGATTTATATAGCTGCCGGTTCTCCGTATTTTGTTGCAAATGTTTCAAAAAGCTTTAAGAAGGCGCGAAAATATAAAAAGAAAAGGGTCTATGATACTTTTTATAAATTACAAAAACAAGGGTGCATTAAGATTACGAAGAAGAATAAGCAAATTTACATTAGCTTAACGGAAAAAGGTAGAAAGAAAGCGGGGTGGCTTCAGATAGATAGTTTGAAAATAAAAAGACCTAAAAAATGGGACGGCAAATGGAGAATAGTTATTTTTGACATTGCTCAACTTAAAAAAATGTATCGTGAGGCATTTCGAGGGAAATTAAAAGAGTTAGGATTTCGCCCCTTGCAAAAGAGTGTCTGGATTCATCCCTTTGACTGCCAAGATGAAATAGAACTCTTGAAAGATTTTTTCGGATTATCAGAAAAAGAAATGCGATTTATTGTTGCCCAAGACATTGGCCAAGACGATAAAATTAAAAAGAACTTTAACCTTTCACAACCAAATTGAAAAGCAAACTAGGACACACAATACGCCATAAGAAAGCCATGGCTTTTTTATGGCGTATTGGTAAAGCAATGCAAGTTGTTCCTAACCTCGACTTTAAACACGCGGCTGAAATCCGCGACTTGATTAAAAAATTAAAATAATTTAATATAAAATCACTATGCCAATAACTAAGTCAGCTAAAAAAGCGTTGAGGCAGAATATAAAGAGGAGGAAGCGAAATATTCAGAGGAAAAGGAAAATAAAAGACCTTATCAAAGAGGTGAGGAATTTAGTTGCTCAAAAAAAGATTGAACAAGCCAAAAAACTCCTGCCCAAAATTTACAAGGCCTTAGATAAAACAGCCAAAGTCGGCGTCATAAAAAAGAATACCGCCAGCCGAAAAAAATCAAGAATAACAAAACTGACCGCGAAGCGGTCACCCTGAGGAGGCCGAAGGCCGACGAAGGGTCTCGTGACTTAACAACGGGATTCTTCGGCTTCGCCTCAGAATGACAGTTTCTTAATTCAAGATTATATATTTATACATTAGCGAATCAAGGTTCTGCGAGCAAAGTGAGCAGGTTCTTATATTTCGGTAATCAACAAATCTAACGCCGTTTCTGGATCTATTCTTCCTGTTTTTATATCAACATCTATTTGAAAAATCTTGTGAAAGATTTTTTTTAATTCCTCAAGGCGAAATCTCTGTGCCTGCTGAAGACACTTTTGAACTACAAAGGGGTGAAGCTTGGCTTCTTTCAAAATACTATAATAGGGTTTTTGTTTTTCCATTAAATCTTTGACTATCAATAAATTGCGAAATTGGTAATTAATCATACTGAGAAGATATAAGGGGTTGTCCCCCTTTTCTAAATGCTTATGAAGAAGCCGAAGGGCTGTTTTTTTATCCTTTGAAGCTATAGCATCTATGGTTTTAAAAATATCTGTTTCTATCTTTGCTTTAACCAGAAGGTCAATGTCTTCTGGCTGAATTTCTTTTCTTTGTCTGTTATGGGTGTAAGCAACTAATTTCTTAATCTCCTGACTCATTTGCCAGAGGTTATTACCCACAAAATCAACGAGTTTGTCTAAGGCCTGGGGAGTGACTGTTGTCTGCACCTTGGCGAGCTCTCTTTTGATCCAATTCTTTAATGGCGTTTTAGTCAAAGGTTTAAATTCCTGAACTTTAGCTTGAGTTTTTAAAAATTTAAACAAAGAATCATTTTGAGAAACTGCTCCCCCTTCATAAAATAAGATAATGTCGTCTGTTTCTGTAAATCTTTTTGAAGGCTTTAAAAATCTCCCTTTAAATTCTGGATTGGTAAAGACATTGGTCAAGATGAATAATTTTTTTTCTTTAAACATTGAAGTAGTTACTACTCCATCTTTAAAGTCCTGGAAGTTATTTTCTTTCAAATCAAAATATTTTAAATTCAACCCACTCTGGTGGATTTTTTTGTAATGCACTACTATCTCTCGCAGTTTCTTTCGCGACCTATAAGTATCTGAGCCGTAGAGGAATAGAATCATTTTACAAAGTAGAAAATTTGGCCAATAGCTCCCAGTAAGAATATACCTATTAAAAAGTATAAGAAGATGGAAGGAATTTTCAAGCTGTATTCTGGCTGGCGATTGCCTAATTTTTTTGCTTTTTTTAACATCAATAAAATTAAACTGCCCTCAACTGCTCCAATAATCACTCCAGCTAGACCAATAACGCCAACAAAACTTCTGATGCCAAATAGAAATAGTAAGATGGGAATGCCAAGCACCAAGACAGTGGCTATACCTTTTCTCATCTTCAGGTCATAGATAAAGGTGTTTTTAAGATTAATGCCCCAGAGCAGGAAAGAAGTGCTAACCGCTAAAATGCCAAACAGAGCTCCTAAACCAGCTATGTTTTTGCCCAAAACCTGGGAGAGTCCTTTGATAGCTTCCTGGGTTGTGAATCCCCCCGAAACTCCAACCACCACCAGGGCAAAAAGAAAATATAAAGCAGCCGGAATAAGTGTTCCCAAGATTATGACTTTTAAGAAACTTTTGTTGCTTCTTCTGCTAACGGGGTACAGGATTTCTTTAATCTCTGGTATAGCCCCCAGGCCAATTAAAGCAAAGAAGATGACACCATAAGGGAGAAAAATATGGGAAAGGTTTAAGTCGGCCAAATTATTCAAATTCATTTTAGGTACTCCCCAAAAAAAGATAATGGCTATAACCATTATTAAGAAAATGGTCATTAAAAATTCCATCCAGGCAACGGTTTTGATACCTCGCCAAACCGCAAAAGATAAAATAGCCCAGAAAAAAAGTCCAGCCATAAGTTGGTTGGAAAATAAATAGGGAAAAAGAATGTTTAAAAAATGAGAGCCCACAATAATATAGGCCAGAAGAGCTGATAACAAGCCAAAACTTACTGAAAAGAAACTAAGTCCTTTTGCCCATTTACCAAGGTATTTTGCTGCATAGCCGGGCAGACGATGTTTCTCTTGGGTCCGGCAGACAATCTCTCCATAAACTAAATGAAGAAGCAAGATGACTCCTCCAAAAAATATAAGATAGGCAGCCCCAATCCAAAATCCTGCTCGAGAAACCACATAGGGAATACCAAAAATGCCTACCCCTACTATGGCCCCAACAAGAGAGGCCAGGGCAAAGTAAAACTTTTTATTGAACATTTTTCGGTTTCCCCTTAAAAATCTTTCTCTCCAACATTCCCAGGCCCGATAAAATAACAATGGCTAAGAGGGTAGTGAAGATAGCTAAAAAATACAATCTGGAACCGACAGCTATGCCAATGGCAGAGGCCACCCACAAAGCAGCAGCCGTGGTTAGGCCCTCAATCCTAGCCTGCCTGAAGATAATAATTCCTGCTCCAATAAAGCCAATACCTATGGCTATTGCTTGAATGACCCGAGAAGGATCAAAGCTAACACCTGGTTTGTCAGCCAGGATATTAAAAAATTCAAAAGAAATTAGAGTAAAAAGACAAGCGCCTAAAGCCACTAAACTGTAGGTTTGCAGGCCCGCTTCTTTCCTTTTATATTCTCGCTCAATACCAATCAACGCGCCCAGAACCAGAGCTAAAACCAACTGAAAAGCAATTTGCATTTGAGGTGCCATGTTTTTGTTTTTAAGTCTTTTGTTTTTAAGTCTTTAGACTTTACAATCTATACACTTTATAACCTTCTCTTACTTTCTCTTTTACTTTCAATCCCACTGAATCCCCCTTTTTGGCTTTTTCTTTCTTTTCATGCTCAATCTCTATTGATTCCACTTTTTGGGTAAAATCAGTTTCCACACCTCCGACGATACGGATAGTGTCTCCTACTTTTAGAGTTCCGGTAAGCTCAATCACTGCCACCTCAATGTTGGAAAAATAATGACTAACCTTGCCTATTAGTTTCCCCTCAGGAACAGGTTCTTGATTGGGCATATTTTTTAATTAAGTTATTTTTGCCGACCTTGTATTTTTTTTCGTTGGGTTAATAGTTTAACAAGGGCCTGAATAAGTTTTTTGGGTTCAGATTCAAAAATAATTTTTTCTCCTCTTCTGTGAGGTTTTCTAAGAAAGTTTTTTATAATGTCAGCCGTGCCCCCAGAGCCCTTTAATATCCCGATGGGCTTGCGGTCTTCAAAGGCAATGGTAAATTCATTTAAGGTGCCCATGCGGCCACAAATAATAACGACCGCATCAGCCGCACGCGTCATCAACAGATTTCTGCCAGAGTAATCAAAACCAGTATAGACCATAACATCAAAACAATCTAAGGGAAGCCGGTAGACCTTTCTGTGCTCTAATTCTGAAGCAGCCGGAGAAAAACCAATGCTGACACCGCCGGCCTCTTTAACAGCACGCGCTGCAAAATAAGGTGCACCGGTTGTGGCACCGGTAATTAAAACACAGTTCTGCTTGACAATTTCTCTGCCTACCTCTCTGGCTAAATCCTTGATATTGACTGCGCAATGGTCTACTTGAGAAGCACCAGCCACAGCAATTTTATATTTCATAATTACTGAATTTACTGAATAGGAACATTATCACATTTTAGCATCTTCTAATTTCTTTTTCAAACAAATAAACCCTTCGTTTTCAGAAGGATTTATTTATGAGGAGAGGAAGAATCTCAACGCTCTTGATCCCTCGAGCTAATCAGGCAATGACTAGGCAGCCGCTAAGACCTCCTTCATTAAGATTCGCTTGCCTTTACACCTCTCCTCAATTTTTATATTAATGCTTCCAAATTGTCTGTCAACCCTGGATTTTAACGGTTTATCCACAACTTATTCACATTTTACTTAAACTGATGCCCCTAGCAGGAATCGAACCTGCACCTTGACCTCCGGAGGGTCACGTTCTATCCATTAAACTACAGGGGCTTTTCTGCTACAATATAGAAATTGGAGTTTGGGCTTTTCTCGCGGGAAACAATGATTTGGTCGCTCTTTTTTATGTTAAGCTCTACTTTCCCAATTAGTCCTTCCAGTTCTTTTTTAGTAAAACAATGAAAGTAACATTTGGGCAGACCTGCAAAAGGAATTATAATATCATTGGAACCACACTTCCTTTTAGGATGACTCCGCAAATTCCAAACTGTCAAAATCAACAATCCCTTGGGTCGCAGCACTCGCTTTGCTTGTCTTAGAAACTTCAACCGTAAGGCCTCTGACGGAATATGGTGCAGCACAGCAATGCTGTAAATCTTGTCAAAAAAATTCTTGGGAAAAGGCAAATTCAAAGCGTCAGCTACCTGAAATTTTGCCTTTGGGTACTTGTTTTTAGCAATCTCAATTAATTTTTCAGAATTATCCACGCCAATATAGTCAATATCCTTGTCTTTCAAAATCTCAAAAAATCTGCCATTGCCACAGCCCAAATCCAATACTTTGTCTCCGGGGACTAAATAATCGTCAAACAAAAACCTGAATTCGTCCCAAACTTTCTGTCTTCTGCTTGAAAATTGTTGGGCAAATTTATTATAATATTGGTAATGTTTTTTTATGTCAATTTTAGAAAAAATAATTTTAGAACTATTAAAATCTCGTGTCAAAACCCGGGCTGATTTGGATTCGTTCAAAAGAAAAGTGGCCAAAGAGTATAAAACTCCCTGCCCCACTAATGTAGAATTACTTAAAACTTACCACAAATTGGTTAAAAAGAAAAGGTTGAAGAAAGACGGGGTAATAGAAAAGTTGCTTTGCACCAGGCCTATTCGTTCGCTTTCTGGCATTGTTAATGTCTCTGTTTTAACTAAGCCCTATCCCTGCCCGGGTCAATGTATTTTCTGCCCCAGCCAAAAAGGCATTCCCAAAAGTTATTTAAGGGGCGAACCTGCGGTTCAAAGGGCGATTTTAAATAAGTTTAATCCCTATTCGCAGGTCCAAACACGGCTAAAAAGTTTGCAAAAAACAGGCCACCCAATAGACAAAATTGAATTAAGAATAATCGGTGGAACCTGGTCTTATTATCCCAAACAATATCAAACCCGGTTTGTTAAAGAATGCTTCCAAGCTTGCAACGAATTTTCTCCCCTAAAACAAATACGCCATAAGAAAGCCATGGCAGAATTACGGCGTATTAAGGAAAAGGAATTGGAAAAAGAATTGAAGAAAGAGCAAAAAGCAAACGAGAAAGCCAAGTGTCGGGTGGTTGGAATAACAATTGAAACTAGGCCAGATTATATAGATATTAAAGAAATAAAGCGGATGAGAGAACTGGGCATAACCAGGGTGGAATTGGGGGTGCAAAGCATTTACAATGATGTTTTGAAATTAAACAAAAGGGGCCATGGCATAGAAGCGACAATTAAAGCAACCAAACTTCTGAAAGAGTCCGGCTTTAAGGTTTCTTATCAAATGATGCCCAATTTGCCCGGCAGTACCTCCAAAAAAGACGTAAAAATGTTTGAAGAGATTTTTGAAAACCCTGATTTCCAACCCGACCTCTTGAAAATTTATCCCTTGGCCTTGCTCAAAGAAGCTCCTTTGTATAAATGGTATCAAAGAGGAAAGTTTAAACCGTATTCTGATAAAAAATTAATTAAGCTTTTAATAGAAATCAAAAAGAAAATCCCTTATTGGTGCAGAATCCAAAGGGTAATCCGGGATATTCCCTCAGCAGATATTGTTGAAGGAGGAGTTAAAATCTCAAATTTAAGAGAAGTTGTTCAAAAAGAAATGAAGAAGCAAGGATTGAAATGCAAATGCATCAGATGCCGGGAGGTGAAAAAAGATTACAACTCCCAAGAAAAATCTGTGCTTTTTCGCCAGGACTATAATGCCTCTGGCGGCAAGGAGGTATTTCTGACTTTTGAAGATAAAAAAAGACAAAAACTCTATGCTCTGCTCCGCCTGCGCATCCCCTATCCAAAAGTGGCAAAGGACAGTCCTCTGCCAATTCTGAAGGATGCGGCGATAATTAGGGAGGTTCATACTTATGGTCAACTCCTACCCATTCAACACAGAGATAGGACGAAAATAGGACAGTCGCCTCAACATAAGGGGTTAGGCAAAAAACTGATTAAGCAGGGAGAAGAAATCGCCAAACAAGAGTTTGGCACAAAAAAAATAGCCGTCATCTCCGGCGTGGGAGTCAGGGCATATTACAGAAAACTCGGCTATCACCTGAAGGATACTTATATGATTAAAAAACTGTAAAAAAAAAGAATTGCCTGCTTCATTCACAAAGCAGGCAGATTTTTGTTTGAGAATTGGGAAAGACCTATAGATGTTCCTTCAGCCAAGCCAGAGAATGCTTAATCAATTCGTCCTTGGCTTGATGGCTTTCGAAATTATGCTCTGCGTCTTTGACATAAAAACTACGCTCCCAAGCACCAAGCTTTTCACATACATCTCTAACAAATTCTGATGGAACATCTTTGTCAACAGAACCATGGATAACCAAAGTAGCAGTATGCACTAAGGCAACCTTCTTCAACCAATCATAGTTTAGGGCCTCCTTAAAATACTGCCAGCCAACTCTGCCTTTTGGGGTGTCCAAATAGCCCTGTTTGCTACACAAAGCTATTTCATCTTCGCTGTACCACTGTCTTATCAATTCTCTCTGCTGAATGGCCGGTGAAATCAAGATTAGAGGCCCTGTTTTGCGCAATCTAAGATGGAGCAAAATCGCAATTAATGCCCCAATGCTATGGCCTATTAAAACAACCTTCTCGCTACTCATTCTTTGAGATGTTATAAGGCTATCAAAGGCCTCTTCTGCGTCAGAGAGGAATTGGATAATATTCGCCTCCTGAGATGCCTTTACTGACTCACCATGACCGGTAAAATCAAACCTCAAAGTAGAGTCAACAACGCCAGCATTCATTAATGCTTTTGAGAGCTCCACTAAAGGCCTGTGCGATTTTGACTTGCCCCAGCCATGCATTATTAAGGCAGTCGATCTTCTATCCATTTTCTCCTCCTTTTTGTTTTTACTTTCTTTTGTTAAGCTCATTGATTACTTTTTCAACCAAAGCTTTCGGGTCAGGGTCTAAAACCAAAACAGCGCCAGTATCTTTTTGGATGGTCTCAGCAATCCCAAGCAATTTTTCTGAAATCCCGCCCGTACCTTCCAAAATGCCGATAACCTTGCCTCTTTGATAAGCAGAAGCAAACTCGTTCAGGGTGCCAGCAGAGCCAGCACAAAAAATTACTGCATCGCAGTTCATAATAGCAAGAACAATGCGGCCTTCCCTGCCCATTCCCGTAAAAATGAGATTAGTTCCTTCGGGAGGCAGAGGATAACTAATAGGTGGCTCTGTGTGTCCTTTCAAGTCAGAAGCAGGCGAAAATCCAAGAACTATACCTTCTTCCTCTCTGGCCCCAACAGCTGCCTCATGAGGTGTACCCATGCAAGCGCCCGTTATCAGAATACAGCCGCTCTTTGCCACTTCTCGACCAAGCTCTCTTGCTTTTTGTAAAAGAACAGGGGGCAACTCCTTGCCCCTTCCAGCGCTACCCATAAATCCAATTCTGCAATACATTTTGCTCCTCCTTCCTTTTGGCATTGCTTTGACGAAGATACCTTACCAGAATTTTAACCTTTTGTCAAACTCTGTTTCAATCTGCTCCGATCGGAGTAATTTGAAACGCTTTACCAAAAAATAAAAATGTTTAAAACTCACGATCGTGAGTTATTTAAACAAAGAAAAATATAATAGCCGTCCCGCAAGGAACGGCGGATAAGTTCACTGAGAGAAAATGCCTCCAGTAAAACCGATTTTCCCTCTGTTTGCTGCTTCATTACAATTGCCCCCTTTCTGTTCTATGAGGTTTCTCTTTCTTCACAAATTGGTAAAGTTCTAATCTCCTGCGGCCCCAATCGGATTTGAACCGGTGTTACGTGGATGAGAACCACGCGTCCTAAGCCACTAGACGATGGGGCCACGTCAAAGAACAGAAAACAGAAAACAGGATAAGAATGTTCATTGTTTACTGTTCATTGTTTTACCCTATTCCTTGCGTAAATTCAAGGCCCAGTCAAGGATGGCCTGCTCCCAGGCCTTGTATTGAGAATCGAGTTTAGGGTTTGAAGGTACGGGGCCTTGGGGGTCATCTTTTCTAATAAAATGTAGTATTGAATGACCCGCATATTTGCCGTTCAAAACTGGTTTATCAGTTAAAATGGGTTCTGGTTTTTCAAAATTTTCTTTGGGATATCTCAATAAAACTTTTCTCATAAATCTGTTCCAGATGGGACCGGCTAAGAGGAAGGCGGCTTTTCCTCCCATGGGCGTGGCATCATTGTTGCCAACCCAAACCCCGGTCACAATAGAAGGACTGTAACCAATAGTCCAGGCATCCTTACAATTCTCGGGAGTACCTGTTTTTACTGCTATCTGATAACCATCAATGAAAAGAGCAGAATAATAGCCAAACATGGGGGCCCGAGCTTCGTTATCTGAGAGGAGATCATTAATTAAACGGCAATGCTGAACATTCAAAACCCTTCTCGGGGTCTTTTTATTTTCTTCAATAATATTCCCTTGAGAATCTTCAATCTTAACAATGGCTGTGGGGGAAATTGATAATCCCTCAAAGGCAAAAACCCCATAGGCGGAAACCATATCTATTAATTTCACTGACCCTCCTCCCAAAACCAGGGAAAGCCCATAGGAAGAAGGGGCTTGCTCCAAAGTAGTAATTCCCAAAGTCCTGGCTAAATTAATTGTCTCAGCAATACCGGCTAAATAAAGAACTTTTACCGAAGGCACATTTATGGACTGGGCTAAGGCCTGACGTATGGTTAGAGGCCCCCTAAATTTTCCGTCGTAATTTTCCGGAGTGTAAGGTTCGGCACCCTCGACACCAAAGTTAGTTTTAACGTCCCATAAGATAGTGTCTGGAGTGTAACCTTTCTGAAAAGCCCGCGTGTAGGCAAAGGGTTTGAAAGCAGAGCCGGGCTGGCGCGGCTGAAGAGCCACATTGATTTTAGGATCAAATAAACAATTCAGGCCGGGTGTGCAGCCTGAGGGCTCAGATTCTTCGCTAAACCAGTTTTTTGAACCAACCATGGCTAAAATCTCTCCTTTTTTGGGGTCAATGGCCACCAAAGCAGCATTAAAAGCATTATCGTCTTCGTTCGCTTCAGCACCTTCCCTGATCACTTCTTCGGCTAATTCCTGAAGTTCCCAATCTAAAGAGGTAAAAACCCTGAATCCTTTTTCTTTTAAGAAATCTTCCCCGTACTTGTTAATAAGGAGCCCTCTAACATACATAACAAAATGAGGGGCTTTAATGGGTTGCAAGATTTTGGCAAATTTTAATTCTTCGGCTTTTGCCTCCTCGGCTTGTTCTTTGCTAATGTAATGCTCACCAGCCATACGGTCTAAAACATAATCTTTTCTGGCAAAAAGTTCAGCTTGGTGCTGGCCATAAGGAGAAAGATAAGAGGGCTTTTGAATTAAAGAGGCCAAAAGGGCTGCCTCGGCTAAAGAGATATCTTGAACTGGCTTGCTGAAAAATGTCTGAGCCGCTGCCTCCGCTCCATAGGCATTGGAACCAAAGGGCACCTGATTGAGATACCATTCCAGAATTTCCTTTTTGGAATAACGTCGGGATAATTCTAAACTTAAAATAATTTCTCGTATTTTTCTTTTAATTGTTTTTTCTCTGGTTAGAAAAGAAGACCTAATCAACTGCTGAGGAATGGTAGAGGCGCCCTGGGCCGGGCTCCATAACTTTAAATCAGCCATCAGGGCTCGAAACATTGCTCTAATATCCAAACCAAAATGGTTGTAAAAATTGGCATCTTCAACAGCGATAATCGCCTGCTTCAAACGTTCAGGTATAATTTCCAAGGGCACGACCGTCCGCTTTTCTTCCCCATACATTTCGTATAAAAGAACTTGGCCTGACCGGTCATAAATTTTAGTTGACTGGGCAAACTGTCTCTCAGCAAATTTCTCTGGCCGGGGCAGGTCCCGGGCATAATAAACAAACAAAAAGGAAACTCCGGCCAAAAGCAAAAAAACCATCAGTCCCAAAAACTTGAAAGCTGAAAAAACTTTTGTTTTTGCCTTGGGTTTTTGATATATTTTACGGTAGTATTTTCTTTGAGCCATATTTCTACCTTACAACTTTTCTTTGATTTTTTCAACAAAAAATGCTAAACTGAAAGCAATGTCAACAAAGACCCCAAAAATTGAACAGGTGCTGACCAGAGGTGTGGAAAAGATTTTGCCAAGCAAAGAGGGGTTAGCCAACTTGATGAAAAAGAAGAAAATTCGTCTTTATCTGGGCATTGACCCAACCTCGCCGGAGCTCCATCTTGGTCATAGCATCCCTCTAAGAAAACTTAAGCAGTTTCAGGATTTGGGCCATGAAGTAATTCTTTTATTTGGCACCTTTACTGCCCAAATTGGCGACCCTTCTGGCAAAGATGAAACAAGAAAACCTCTTAGCTCAGCCCAAATCAAAAAGAATATGGCTGATTACAAAAAACAGGCCGCAAAGATTCTTGATTTTTCCAAAGTAAAAATTAAACACAATGCTGACTGGCTTGCCAAATTCAGCCATAAAAAAGTTCTGGAAGTTGCCTCTCATATTACCGTCAGCCGTTTACTGGAAAGGGATATGTTCCAAAGACGGCTTAAACAAGGCAAAGAGGTCTGGCCTCATGAACTCCTATACCCCTTGATGCAGGGCTATGATTCAGTGGCAATGGATGTTGATTTAGAAGTGGGCGCCACTGACCAACTGTTTAATATGATAATTGGCAGAAAGCTTCAGAAGATTTACAACAAAAAAGAGAAATTTGTCCTAACTACACCCATGTTGGTCGGACTTGACGGCCGAAAGATGAGCAAGACCTATGGCAATACTGTTAATTTGACTGACCCAGCCAACGAGATGTATGGCAAGATTATGTCGCTTCGTGATGAACTAATAATGCAGTATTTTAAGTTATGTACTGATATATCCCTGGCTAAAATCAAAAAACTGGAACACCCGCGAGACCTGAAAGCAAGACTGGCTAGCGAAATAGTTGCTATGTATCACAGCAAAACTGCTGCGGCAAAAGCAGAAAAAGAATTTAATAGAGTTTTTAAGGAGAGAAAATTACCGCAAGTCCTGCCCAAAATTTCAATCAAAAAAAAGGAGATGAATATTCTTGAATTGTTGACTAAAACCAAATTGGCCTCTTCTAAATCTGAGGCCAAGCGATTGGTTTTGCAAAAAGGGGTTAAGATTGATGGCCAGAAGCAAAAAGATTGGCAAAAAGCTGTAAAAATCAAAAAGGGTATGGTAATTCAGAAAGGAAAAAGAAAGTTTGTAAAGATTAGTTGCTCATTCTAAAACCCCGGCTTCGCCGGGGTTTTAGGATAAATTACACTTCAGATTCTCCTTCGCCTTCACCCTTTTTCTCTTCGCCTTCTCCGCCTTCGCTCTCTTCTCCTTCAGGTTTTTCTTCTTTTGCTTCTCCTTCTTCTTCTTGACAAACAAAAGGTGTTAAAACTTTTTCGTAAATCATAATTATAGAGTAAAACTATTTAATTAAAAGGATCGCTTGTTCTCGACCTTTAAGTCCTAAAACTATTATAAGGACTCAAAGAAGCGTGTCAAGCCCTCATCTTAAGTCCACAGCAAATAGCCACCCCTAAAGCGTCAGCTGCGTCGTCTGGTTTTGGAATCTCTTCCAATTGCAAGAGCGTCTTAATCATTCTCTGTATCTGTTTTTTCTCTGCCCTTCCATAACCGGCTATGGTCATTTTAACCTGAAGGGGAGTAAACTCATAAACCGGGAGTTTTTTCTTTGCTGCGGTTAGTAAAATCACTCCTTTGGCTTGGCTAACCGGCATGGCTGTTTTCAAGTTTTTGAAAAAATAGACATTTTCAACAGCCAAAACTTCTGGTTGATATTTCTTAATTATCTTGTTCAATTCATTATTTATTTTTTTTAGACGTTCTGGCATTCCCCAAGAAGGATCCGTTTTAATTACTCCATAGCCTAAGCACTTTAAATTACTTTTGCTTCCCTCTTTTTTCTTTTTTACCCTTACGATTCCAAAACCAGTGCTGGCTGTTCCAGGATCAATACCTGTAATAATCATACTTTTAAATTAGAGTATATTTCCTGCACTGCTTCGTTCTCGTCCAAGGCCTCAAACAATTTCTGGGCTACCTCTTTTTCTTTTTGTCCTTTCTCAATCTCTTCTTTGGCTACCCAGTCCAAAGAAGCTGAATCAATCTTAATACCCTTTTCTTCTAAAGCCCGCTTGACGCTCTCTAAATCCTCTGGTTTTGTATAAACATCTAAAAGGTCTTGGTGCCAATAGAGGTTTTCTGCTCCTACCTCAATTGCTTTTAGTTCCAATTCCTCTTTTTCTTTATTCGTATATTCGTAAGTATTCGTAATTCGTAGAGTTACACAACCTTTTCTTTCAAAAAGCCATTTGACCGACCCTCCACCAGCCAGTTTGCCATTATGCTGCTGCAAAACCTGCTTAATTTCAGCTAATGTCCTATTTTTGTTGTCAGTAATGCCTTCAATAATAATAGCTATATTTCCTGGCCCATAGGCCTCAAAAAGAATCTCCTCAAGCTTTGCGCCCGGCAGCTTGCCAGTTCCCCTCTGTATAGCTCTTTGGACATTGCTTTTTGGTAGATTGTACTTTTTGGCCTCTTCCAAGGCCTGTCTTAATTTCGGATTCATCTCGGGGTCGCCTCCATCCTTTGCTGCAACCGAAATCATCCGAGCCAGTTTGGAGAAAACCTTGCCCCGTTTTTGGTCCTCCACGGTTTTACGGTGCATCACTGTCTTGAAATGACTATGGCCGCTCATACAGATTTATTCTATCTTAATTATTGATTTTATTCAAGCAATTTGCTACACTTAAATTGTGCGAAGGCAAAAAAACATTATTGAAAGGATATTGGTCAATCAACGAATAAGGGCTCGCAGAGTCCGAGTTATTGATGAGACCGGCAAACAGTTAGGGGTTATGGATTTAGTAAAGGCTCTACGGACAGCCAGAGAGCACAATTTAGACCTTATTCAGGTTACCAAAAAGGTTGAACCACCTGTCTGTAAAATCTTGAATTATGGAAAGTTTCTCTACTGGGAAAAGAAGAAAAAGAAAGCGGCTAAGGCACATCAGGTCGGTGAGATTAAGGGTATAAGATTAAGATTTAGCATTTCGCTACACGATTTAGAAATAAGGGCCCGCCAGGCAGAAAAATTTTTAAGAAAAGGAAATAAAGTAAGAGTAGAAATGAAGTTGCGAGGACGAGAAAAAGCACTGGGGAATTTTGCCAAAGAGAAAATAAATAAATTCCTGGAGGTTTTAGAGGGCCTCATTCCTTATAAAATTGAAAGGGGACTCAGGAGACAACCAAGAGGTCTAACAATGATAATAACTAAAGAATGATATGAAAACTCGCAAATCAATTGTCAAACGTTTCAAAATTACCAAAACCGGCAAGGTTCTTCGTCGAGCCACTGGTCAGGACCATTATCGCGCCAAAAAATCCGGTAACAAAATAAGGGCAACTCGGAAATGGGTCCATGTTTCAAAACCCTTGGCTAAAAAGATTAAAAAACTTTTACATGGTTAGAGTTAAAAGAGGTAAAATCGCGCATAAACGTCGCAAGGCGGTATTAAAACACACCAAAGGTTTCCGTTGGGGTAGAAAAAGCAAATACAAAGCAGCTAAAGAGGCGCTTTTGCATGCTTGGAAATACGCTTATCGCGACCGCAGAACCAAAAAAAGGGACTTCCGCCGCCTTTGGCAAACCCAAATCAATGCTGCCTGCCGCCAGCATGGTTTATCTTATAGTAAATTCATCCATGGCCTCAAACAAAAAAAGATTGAGCTTGACCGAAAAATCTTAGCCCAACTTGCTCGAGAGAAACCGAAAATTTTTGCAAAAATTATAGAAACAGTAAAGAAATAATTTTATCACACTTTTCCTACGATCGTAGAAAAAGTAGTATAAAATACGGGGAATTTTGCTATTTTTACCAATCTGTATATATTAATTTGCCTACATCCTGAAGAGGAAAATTAGGCTCTAAGCGAATTCCCAATACATCTTGGTAAACTTTTGAAATAGTATGCATCCACTCATCGGCATGATAACCAACATAAAGTAAATGGAAAGTATCAAGATTTTCCTTTGCCGCTCTGAAGTAAATATCTCTTCTTATTCCTTTCATAAACGTTTCAAATCCTTTCTTTAAATCTTTGTATTTTCGATTCCGCAAAGGAGTTACCTCATAAGTGGGAAGGCCGTTTTTCATCAAACCGTTTTGCCAATGATAGGCCATGGGATTATTATACCACCTTGGAAAAGAGCAGTTTCCAAAGCCACTTTCCGCTACCATAATGCCGGTAAGGAATAATGGGTGGATATGATATTCTTTTGTTACTTCAACAATAAGTTCAGCTATCTGTTTCGGATTTATAATCTCTTGTTCATCAATGCGGGTCTGAAAATAGATGCAATTTGGATAATAATCAGTTATGAATTGACTTAGGCGATTGATAAATTCTTCTTTGTAAAGATCTACCTGAATAGGATTTTCATAATGTGATGTTTTATATTGGTAAAATTCGTGAGTTACCTGAGTTACCATTGAATCTCTAACTTGCCCCCGCACAGGCCTAACGCATCGGAAACCAATGTCATAGTTGTAGTTACTTGGTGCTGTATAACTTCTTTTAGCCACTCTAAGATAAAAAGGGCTGATGCTGCCCCAGGAGCCACCGCGCAAAACTTTTGTCCGCCCGGTTTTAGGGCCCAATGGGTTGTCTGTAACATCCTTAGTATAATAGTTTGGGTCATACCAATCATTACAAAAATGCCATATATTACCACTCATTCCATAAAGTCCATAATTATTTGGCTTCTGGTCTTTTACCTTTGCCAAGCGCCACCATTCACCTTTCATTATCCCTTTTTCATTATCAAGATTTGCAAATGAGGGATTGAATTCATCTCCCCAAGGGAATGATTTATCCACTAGTCCCCCGCGAGCCGCGTACTCAAATTCAGCTTCGCTGGGTAATCTATAGCCATTAGCCAAACTATCTAATTCCCATAAAGGATAACCCCAAGCATCTAATTGGTCAGTCAGTTTATAAGCTGGTGAAAGCCCTTCAACCTTACTTCTCCAATTACAATAATCGACTGCCTGATACCAATTGAGACCGGTAACGGGATGTTCTGGTTGATTGTAAGTTTCATAATCCCAGTATTTAGGCTGAAGGCCGCCGGCGTCAATGTATTTCTGGAAATCGGCATAGGTGAGAGGCGTTTCATCCATATAAAATGTTCTCACCGTTACGGTATGCACCGGAAGCTCATCAGTAAAACCATTTGCGTCGCCCATCAAAAAAGTACCACCGATTATTAAAATCATCTTCTTAATACCGTTTATAGTTTTGGGCAATTTATAATTTTCTTCTGCTTCATCTACTTCTTTCTGCTGACCCAGTTCCTCGCGCTCCGCACTAATAGCAAAATACAAAAGCCCTGCGAAAACTATAAAAAAAATGAATATTTTTAAAAACCTGACCATATTAATTCAAATTATTTTAGCGCTTCGTAAAACTTTGCCCAATCAAAATTCCAGGGGTCAGTTTTGCGGTCGGGCGCTATTTGATTGTGGCCCAAAATATAATTTATTTTATATTTTGTCTTTAAAAACTTAACTAAACTGCCAAGCGAATTATACTGCTCCTTGGTAGGAGTATCAGATTTTGAGTTAACTAATTCAATACCAATAGAAAAATTATTGACATTGGTTCTACCGTCAGGCATTTTGCTAACACCGGCGTGATAGGCAATATCTTTATCGAGCGCCAAACGATAAATGGTCCCATCACGCGCAATAAGATAGTGTGGTAAGACACCATAGAGTTTATATTCTTGAATAATGCCATCAATATTATAGGGATTTTCACCAAGGGCGTCGTAAGAGGAGTGAATAATGATGGTGTCAATTAAACGGGGAGACAATGGTGTATGGTGCCCCCAAGCAAGAATTCTATTGACAACATTAAGAGGGGTTTCTGAATCTTTTATTTCCAGGGTTTCGGTTGGTTTCTCTTCAGTTTTTTCTGGCTGGAAGTATTTGTTAATTTTAATATCTTGGGGGATTACTTGTTCTATTTTGCCATTTTTGATGATTACTTTCAGTAAAATGCTTTTCAGGGTTTCTTCAGAAAAGTCCTGGTCAAAAACAAAGTCGCCCAAACTGTAGGCAATCCAGCCCTCTTTGTATTTTTCTATTTTTTGGACGACATGAGGATGGTGTCCTACTACTAAATCAGCGCCGGCCTCAATGCTGGCTTGAGCAAAAGAAATTTGAAAAGGCGTGGGTTTTAACGAATACTCCGTCCCAGCATGTAAAGAAACAACCAAAATATCTACTGCTTGCTTGAAGTTTTCAATATCTGCTTGAATGGCTTCTAAGCTCTTTTCATCAATCCAGGCAAGACCAGGACTTTCTCGCTGTGCCATCCATGTTTTTGGGCCTAAATTAGTGTAAGCCAAAAATCCAACCCTCACGCCTTCCGTCTCTTTTATCTTTACTGAGAAGGCCTCTTCTCTGTTAAATCCAGCGCCAATATAATCTATGCCATTTCCTTTTAAAATCATCATTGTCTCTTTTAAGGCTGTGCTTTGGTAATCAAGCATGTGATTGTTGGCTAAAGACAAAATATCAAAACCAGCAAAAGTAAGTCCTTCTATGGCCTCTGGTCTGAATCTGAAAGAACAAATACTGCCCACCTTTATACCCTTATCTGAAATTGGTCCTTCTAAATTACCGAATAAAATATCTGCTTTTTTAAGTTCTTCAGCTATTTTCAAAAAGGGAAATCTAAAATCCCCTTCCCCGTATTTTTCTATCATATATTCCACTCCTCGGTTTAACATAATATCTCCTACCAGAAAAAGGGTAATCTCTGGGGCCTCTGGAATGTCTTTGAAGGCAAACTCAAGAGAAAAATCAATAGCAGCTTGTTGGTTCTCTATTAAAAACTCTTTAGCTGGCAAAATAAAACTTAAAACAAAAAACCCCCCAGCTAAAACCAAAATGACAGTTAGAGTGGCTAATGTAAACCTTTGCATAAAAATTTATTTGCTTTTTTAAGGATTTCTTTGGTGTTTTTGAAAGTTAATTGCTCTAGTGCCTGCTCATAAGCCAGCCATTTGTAACCAATATGTTCATAGGAAATTTTGACCTCTTTTGTTTTTGTTTCAGCTAGAAGATAGGTGACGATTTTAAAGATGTTTTTGTTCTCCTGTTTGTAAAAATACTTAATCCATTCTTTAAAACCCTCAATAAATTTAATATCTTCTATGCCTGTTTCTTCTTTGGCTTCCCTTAAGGCAGTTTGCTCCAAACTCTCGCCTTGCTCAATATGTCCCTTAGGAAATCCCCAATGCCCGCCCACATCGCTACGCGAAGCGTTGCGGGCGGGTCCCAACCCATAATGTAAAAGAAGGTAATGGAGCTCATTACCTTCTCTTCTAAATATAACAACGCCGGCTGATTTTTCTAAAGGCATGTTTATTCCTCTACAACGATGTAGGGCTTGTTAGAAGAGTTTATTCCTGCTTCGTCGTACCAAATTGGTCTTTTCATGCTGTCCATTACTTCTGCTCGCCATTTTTCGTCTGTGAGGCGGTCTTTCATGGGCCAGGCAAACTCAAAATAACTAAACATTGGTCCTATGGCAATTCCTATTCTGCCCTCTTTGCTCTTGTGCGCCACCAGTAGCCAATCAACTTTGCCAGTGCCAACTTCTAAAACCTTCTTGGTGTTTGTTTCGGTATGCACATCAGCAATCATACTTGTTTTGAAGGCTTCATCCTTGCCCTCAAGTGAGGTCTCTTCTATAAGTCCCGGCTTCATCAAGGGTTTCTTCTCTTTTATGGTCAAAGCAGAAGCCAATTTCTGCAAGATATTGTTAAACTGTTCATCAATATCTTTGATGTAGTTATAGTCGTTTTCGGTTAGCGCTTCGCCTTGAAGTTCTTTTTCTGAAATCTTCTCTAAACGTGCCATCATCTCTGAACTTTGCTGCAGCGCTAAGGCAACCTCATCTGTCATCACGCCCTGTTCTTTCAGGCCTGCTTCCAGATATTCAACAGCATATTTTGCCCTGGCAAATAATTCAGGATTGGCTTCAACATAACCATAGTATTTGGCCTCTATTGGCGGCATGGCTGTTTCTTTAGCCACGGCCCAAGTATAACTCTGTTTAACATACAAAATAGTATCATGCCGCAGTTCTGCCCAACTTGATAGCCCAGTGATTAGGTCTTTTAATTTCCACAATCCGCTTCTCATCCAATTAGGCAAACCATTCGGCTTTTCTTTCAGAATTGGCTGGAGCATCCAAAGCCAGGTATTGTATAGATTTTTTGTCCATTCGGTCTCATCATATGACTTTACCAATTGTTTAAGTTCTTCCTGCTTTTTATCGCAATCGCAATAACTATTGTCATAATATTCGTCCAAAACCTGCTCTGCTTTTTTAGAGCCCAAGGTATTCATCACGTCCAGACCAGTGGGCATAAACCGGCAGACAGAATAAAGCTTCTCTGGCTGTGTCTCGTAAAGGTTAAGCGCGACCTCGCAAACCGCATTCCAGTACTCTTCTTTACCCCACCCCCTGCCTAAACCATCTTTTTCCATATCCTGACAGGTCAAGGGCTTGCTCAGCCCCATTGCTTTCATCACTTCATTATAATAAGGCGAATCTGGATTGGGTCCAACATTCTTATAAACCAAATCGCCTAAAATTTGAGAGTCAATGGCATATCTTTGCCCTATCAGCCGCATACCCTGGGTTAAATCTTTTAGATTACCAGCCAAGTCAATTTCAAAACCGCCTAAAATCTTTGGTCCTCGCAACTTGACTATTGCCTCTCTGAATTCATCAATGTTAATATCAGCAATGTTTTCAGCGCTAAGAGGAGTTGTTATCAACTCGTTTAAGGCCTGACTGTAATCATAAAAAGTTAAATCATCAGAGGCACCAGCAAAAAACCCAGTGATAGAATATATCTTTTTCCACAGGTTTTCCACAGCAGCGCTTTTAACTGCTAACGTAAGTAGCAAGGCCTGTTTTGTCCAGTCATCTCCTCTGGCTTTGAAAGTAAGCCGGCCCAGCCACATCATTGCCTTAAAGTATCTTTTTAGCTCCTCAGAGCTTGTGTAGTGGCCTCTGGGCACATACTGTGAGTAATCCTCACAATAACACTTTCTGGTGCAAACCTCTTTGTAAAACTCTAAACTGTCCCAGATTTTACCCTCATAGGGAATGTTTGCTCCTTTAACCTCCTGGCTGCATTTTTCTCCATCAGGATATTGACCACTAGTAAAAGCAAGTCCCTGGGGAAGAACTTTGTCCAAGCATTCTTCGGGGCAACCCGAGCTGAATATAGGCGATTTATAAAATCCTTTATGGTCTTCTATTCGCTGAATTTCCTGCTCCACCTCTTTTTTCACTGAAGAAGGCACTTTATAAGAGGGGTTTAACAATTTCATAGCCACTGCCAAATAAGCAATGTTTCTTTGAGCCAATTCTTTTTCAGCACCTGTTTGTTCTTCTGCCTCCTTGATTACTGCTTCTAAAAACTCTTTAAGTATTGGAGAAAGTTTTTTTATCTCTAAATTCTTCAAAATCTCATTAAATTCTATGTGGAAAAGGTGTAAAATACTGTCAGCGGTTATAAAAATAGGGATATCTTCATCGCTTAATTCGCCATAAGCATTTTCAAATCGGTCATAATCCTGACCGGCCATGATAAGAACACCATTTGTGAGTAAAATCTCTTTTTGTTCCTCTGTAAGCTGCTTACCAAATCTTTCCACAATATCTCTTTGATAATTTTCAGGCAGTTCTGACAAAGGTAAAGAATATTCAGGATTATTATAAATTGTTTCCTCAAAGGTATAAGCAGGGAAACTTGAAGCCAAAGCCAGAGGAGGAAATAAAATATCAGACAAGGGCGGTCTTTCCTCTTGAGGCCCCTTGCTCAGATAAGCTAAAAATCCGAGTGCGCCAATAATCACCAGGATAACTAAGATAAAAATTTTAGAAAATGCTTTTTGGGGCATAGTTTTGTTGTTATTAATTATTAATCGTTATTTTTGGCTAATTCTTTCAAAGATTTTAAGGGTTGAGTGCTGTGCCGCCCATTTTTTGATGTAATTAGTGTCAACTTCAGAAATCTTTAAAATTGTTTTAACGTCTTCTAGGTGCTTTGAGGAGCTACCTTTTTTATACCACAGAACTTTAGCTAAAATCAAATCTTCAGGGCGGCTTTTTTAGAATTTAACGTCATATTCTCAGGTTCATTTTGTGTCAAAATCCTGCGATCGCAGGATTTTGACACAGTTTTTTATTGTTTATTATTTGAGGTATTTCAATAGCTTCTCTAATGGCTGGGTATTGATAATATCTTTCTTCTCTGCCCAGCCGCGGCGGGCTTGGGCTACACCTAAATTCATAAAACGCATCTGGTCTTTTTGGTGAGAATCGGTATTGATAATCATTTTGACCCCTGCTTCTTTTGTCCTACGGACATTTTGGTCGCTTAAATCCAGCCTTACTGGGAAAGCATTTATTTCTAAGATGGTTTTAGTTTGTTTAGCCACCCTTAAAATCTGGTCAAAATCAATTTGATATTCATCGCGCCTCTTTAATATCCTGCCAGTCGGGTGAGCAATAATCTTGATAAAAGGGTTTTTCATTGCCTTGATGAGCCGTTCTGTCATTTTTTGCTTGTCCATCTTAAAACTGGAATGGATGCCCGCAATAGCATAATCTAATTTTTTCAAGGCCTTGTCCTTAATATCGATTGAGCCATCCTTAAGAATATTTGTCTCTGCCCCCTGTAAAATCTTGATTCTTGATTCTTGATTCTTGATTCTTCTGTTTAATTTATCAATCTCTTTTCTCTGCTGGCCCAGCTGGCTTTCGTTTAAGCCCCTCTCAATTCTTAAAAATTTTGTATGGGAGGAAATGCCAATATATTGATAGCCTAAGCCCATAGCCGTCCGGGCCATTTCTAAAATAGTATTTTCTCCGGCATCCCAGTCGCAGTGGCAGTGAAGATCGCCCTTAATGTCTTTCATTTCCACTAATTTGGGCAAATTGTTTTTGAGGCAGGCCTCAATCTCTCCTTTATCCTCTCTGAGCTCTGGCGGCGGACAAACCATTTTTAGATATTTATAAATTTCTTCCTCGGTTTTGCCAGCTACCATCTTGGCGCCCCTGAATAAGCCGTACTCATTAAGCTTTAACCCTTTATCCATAGCAATTTTTCTCAAATGGATATTATGCTCTTTGGAACCGGTAAAATACTGAAGCGCTGCTCCGTAGCTCTTTTTTTGAACCACCCTTAAATCCACGTCAAACCCTTGTTCCATTCTGACTGATGATTTGGTGTTTCCTTTACCCCAAATTTTAATTACTCCAGGTAAAGAAACAAAAAAATCCATTACCTTGCCTGGATTTTTGGTGGTCACTAAAATATCAACATCACCAATGGTCTCTTTCATGCGTCGCAAAGACCCAGCCATGCTAATCTGGTCAATCTCTTTAAGTTTTTTTAATCTTTCTAAAATTTCTTCTGTTTCAAGTAAAATTTCCGCCAAGAGAAACCTACCTTTGCTTTTTTTAAGAAAAGCAATACCTTCTAAAATATTCTTCTCTGTTGTCTCGTCAAACCCGAAAAGAGGAGCAATTTTATGGGCTTTGGCTGCTTTTTCTAAGTCCTTTAAATTCTTAATGCCCAACTTCTGATACAAAACCTTGGCTTTCTTTGGTCCCAGTCCTTCAACAGCAGTAATTTCAGCCAAGTCAATAGGGGTTTTCTTTTTTAACCTTTCATAATATTTAATTTTCCCTGTCTTTAAGTATTCCTTAATCTTTAGGGCAATATTTTCTCCTATACCCGGAAGCTCTTCCAGTGCCTTAACCCCTCCTTTTTTATAAATTTCTTCAATATCTTCTTCTAATGTTTCCAAAGTCAGGGCTGCTCTTTGATAGGCATAGGGTTTAAAAGCCACCTCTTCCATTTCTAAATAAGCGGCTATTTCATAGAATATCTCGGCAAGTTGCTGATTTTGCATAGTTAATGGATGAAGGGAATTCTGAAGGAAGGAAATCGGGGAAAAAGTTTATCTTTGGGCGCGATTTCTTTGTGAATTAACAAAAGAAGGCCGGCAGCTATTATGGTAAAGCTGCCCACCAAAATAAAAATTAATTTAAATCCAAAAGCAGCTGCTAAAATCCCGCCCAGAGCTCCAGCGATTCCCGCGCCAAAACCTAAAGCAGTGCTGTCCAGGCCCCACTCAAGGGCCTCCCGGCCTTTATCAATATGGCGAGTAAAAATAGCATTCCAAGAGACAATAGCCATGGCCATACCAATAGCGTGGATAACCTGGAAACCATAAATATGCCAGGGTTGAGAAGCAAAGATAAAACCAAAAGGGGCAAGCCCGGCTAAAAAAGTTCCCGAAACCACAAACCAAAAATCATCTTTTTCTCCATGATTTTTGTCCAGATACTTGCCAATAGGGATTTGCAAAGAGGACTTAACAACCCAATAGGTTAAAGAAGCAAAGCCAGCTATCTTGACCCCTTCAGCTGGGTTGCCCACAGCAATATTCTCCAAAACAAATATGGCAAAGACCGGCCCCAGCAACCCCCAGCCGCTGTTTAAGAAAAGGTCGCTGGAGATTAAGATTTTTACAACTTTATTAATTGATTTAGGCATTTTTAACTGGCTTTTATGGGCATAATTATGTAAATATAACTAGGATCACCTACTGGTTTAAGGGCGGCTGGTCCCTCCTCCCCATTTAACTCAAAACTCACCTCTGGGCTTTGGATATTAATTAGACCATCTATTAAAAACCTCCAATTAAAAGATACTTCGGTCATTTTTCCTTTTGTTTTTCCCTGAACTAAAGATTGGTTTTCCCCAATTTCTGAGCTTTGACTAAAGATTTCCATCTCTTCTTGCGAAGGGTCAATTTTTACTTTAACCTCATTAATTCTTCCACTAAAAAGACTGGCTGTTTTTAAATGGTTTAAGAATTTTTCTCTAGGTAGAACAATCTGGGTTTCATATTTCTTGGGAATAATTTCTTGATAATTCGGGTAATCCCCTTCAATTAAACGGGAAATGAGTTGTAATTGAGGTTGAGAACTCTCTTTAGTCCTAAATTCAAACATAATTTGGTTGGGGGTTAAATAAATTTTAAGTTTTCCTTTTTTTTCAGAACCAATATTAATCAACTCCTGCACTATTTTCTGGGGAAGAATTAAAGACTGCCCTTGAAAATTAGATTTTTCAGAACCCGCTTCAAGTAAAAGTGTTTTTTCTGCCAACCTAAAACTATCAGTAGAGGCAAGCTGAACTTGGTTTTTCTGGAAAGCTAAATAAATCCCGGAAATTTCTGGCCGAGTTTGATTTAAACTTGCATACTTGTGTACCTGAGCCAATCCCTGACAGAAAGGAGCGCTATTTAATTCAAGAAATTCTTTTTCTTCTATTTTAGGGATAATCGGAAACTCATCTGGGTTAAACCCTTTAATTTTGGTTTTAAAACTTTCACCCTTAATATGTAAAATATTATTTATTGACTCAAAGGAAATTTTACTTTCTGGTAAAGAACCAATAAAACTCGCTAAAACCTTGGCTGGAATAACTATTTTACCCTCTTTGTCTATTTTAGCTAAGACCCAGTAGCGAATTCCTATTTCTAGATCAGTAGCAGATAAATTAAGAAAATTACCCTTGGCTGATAATAAGATATTATTAAGAATAGGCAAAGAAAGAGATTTGGAAACTACTCTTTCTGTAAACCCTAAACCTTTATTTAAATTTTCTTTTAATACTAATAATTTCATAGTATTTATTATTGTTATTATTATTGGTGTTAATTATTAATGATTTACCTTTATTTTAAGGGGTAGGAAACAGTTAATTAGCTCTGTTAATAAATTCTGATTTTTCTTTGGATTATAAAAATATTTAATTTATCCACAATTTATAGGGGGTCTAATGAACTATAAATCCTCTGTTTTATATAATTAATTTCTTCAACCAAACTTTCAGATTGTTTTAGTTCTTTTACTATCTTCTCATAGGCATAGATGGCAGTAGTATGGTCTTTGCCGCCCAATCTTCTGCCAATAGAAGGATAAGAACTCTTTAAGTTTTCTCTTAATAAATACATGGCAATTTGACGAGGCCTGACCACTTCTTTTTTTCTTGAAGAACTTAAAAGGTCGCTTTGTTTTATGTCATAAAATTCAGACACCACCTGAATCACCTTTTTATAATTTGCTACCTTAGTCGAACCGGTAATTAAATTTTTAAAAAGAGTTTGGACAATCTGAATGTCAGGGGATTGGCTGTTTAGTTTTTGATAAGCAGCCAATCTATTTAAAGCGCCTTCCAATTGCCGAATATTGTTTTGTACCACAGAAGCAATATATTCTAAGACTTTTTCTGAAAAATCTAATCTTCTCTCTTGAGTTTTTGTTTTAAGAATGGCCATCCTTGTTTCAAAATCAGGAGAGCCGATGTCAGCAATCATTCCTCCTTCGAAGCGAGATTTCAACCTTTCTTCAAGGGCCGGGATAGCTTTGGGAGGTCGATCTGAGGAAAGAGCTATTTGCTTGTTTTTTTCATAAAGGGCATTAAAGATATGGAAAAATTCTTCCTGACTTTTATCTTTGCCAGCCAAAAACTGAACATCGTCAATAATTAAAACATCGGCTTCCCTGTATTTTATCTTAAAATCTTCAATACTATGATTTTTAATAGCGGCCACCAAACCTGAAATAAATTTTTCAGAAGGAATATATTTTATTTTCTTTGAGGGAAAATTCTTCACTACCTCATTGCCAATAGCTTGTAAAAGATGGGTTTTGCCCAATCCAACACCCCCATAAACAAATAAGGGATTATAGACCACTCCTGGATTTTTAGAGATGGCCCAACCGGCCGCTTGAGCTAATTCATTAAAGGGTCCCACCACAAAATTCTCAAAGGTATAACGGGGATTGAGATTGGTCTCTGTGTTTATTTGGAGTTCCTGAAACTCAAGCTGGTTATTAATAGAAACGGCTGGTAAAGAAGTAGGGGCTTCTGCAATTTCAAGACTAGGTTGAGATGTTGTATATTGGATTTCTTTGATTTGGTTGTCTAAACTATGCAGGATTTTTAAAATAATTCTATCATATTTATTTTGTAACCACTCCTGAGAGAAATGGCTGGGCACAGAAACAATCACCTTCTTTTTGTTTCTGGAAATAATGTGCGTATCCTTAAACCAGGTAGCGAAACTAGCTCGAGAGATATTAAATTGGATTTGGGCAAGAACTGCTTCCCAAAGTTCTTTCTTGTTCATAATAAGTTTATTTTATCATATATTCGTATGGCGTATTCGTAACGCTATTTACATAATAACAGAAAATCAAGAATAGCCCAAATCCCTCATTTTTGTTAATAACCTGGGGACAAGATGTGGAATTTGACTGTATTGCGATTCGGTGTTATATTTAATCTATGTCCATTACTTACCAACCCAAAAGAAAAAAAAGAAAACGCACCCATGGTTTTAGAAAAAGAAGTAAAACAAAACCAGGCAGAAAGATTTTAACAAGAAGACGTGAGAAAGGCCGCCACAAGCTTACAGTTTAAGGTAGAAGTTTAAACATCACATTATGCTGCCCAAGGAAAATAGATTAAAAAAGAAAAAAGATTTTGAAAATGTTTTTAAAAAAGGAAAAGGATTTAAAGAAAAATTTTTGTTTTTGAAGATAAGAAAAAATGAATTAAATGTTAACCGATTTGGTTTTGCGGTCAGCTTAAAAGTTTCAAAGAAAGCAGTAGTTCGTAATAAACTTAAAAGGCAACTACGAGAAATAGTAAAGGCAAAATTGCCTCAAGTAAAACCTGGAATAGATGGGATAATAGTTGTTCTTCCGGGCCTGGAAGATAAAAATTTCCAGCAAATAGAAGAAATAGCTAATAAATTGTTCAAAAAAGCAAAAATAATTAACAATACGACATAAACTATAATACTATATAGTATTGTAGTTTATGTGAATAAATGATTAAAACAATTATTTTAAAAAGCCTAAAATTATATCAAATTATTATTTCTCCTATTTTTGGAAAGCATTGCCGTTTTTATCCCAGTTGTTCAGAGTATTCTTACCAGGCAATTAAGAAATACGGAGCATTAAGAGGATTTTGGAAAGGATTGAGAAGAATAAAGAGATGCCATCCTTTTAATAAGGGGGGAATAGATTTCCCTTGAGAATATGAATGTTTTCATTGCCATTTTCAATACGGTTCTTTACCAGCCATTATTTAATGTCCTGGTATTGTTCTATGAATACATTCCCGGGCATGATTTTGGAGTCGCGGTGATTGCTTTGACTTTTTTGATACGGATTCTAACCTATCCCTTGGGCATCAAAGCCATTAAATCCCAAAAAGCTATCTCTGAAATTCAGCCAAAACTAAATGAAATTAAGGAAAAATACAAAGATGATAAAGCAGCGCAAGCTAAAGCCACCATGGAGGTTTACCAAAAAGAAAAAATCAACCCTTTTTCTGGTTGCCTGCCTTTATTGATTCAATTCCCGGTCTTGCTGGCTCTTTTTCGGGTATTTTGGAGGGGATTTTCTGCAGAACAGATGGTTTATCTTTATAGTTTTGTCCCCCATCCCGGCCAGATTGACCCTAGTTTTTTGGGCGTGATAGACCTTAGTCACCCCTTTGCTGTTTTAGCGGTTTTAGCCGGAGTTTGTCAGTTTATTCAAACAAAAGTGATGACACCTAAACAAAAGGTCCAAAAGAAAAAGGGAGGTGATTTCTCTTCTATGTTCCAAAAACAAATGCTTTATTTCTTCCCAGTTTTTACTGTTTTAATTGTCTGGCGACTTCCTTCAGCTATTGCTCTTTATTGGATAACTACTTCTTTGTTTTCCATCGGCCAGCAACTTTTGGTTCTGCGAACCAAAAGTCAAGAACCTTAGAACCTAAGAACCTAAAAATATAAAAATATGCTTAACAGAGATAGTTTAAAACAAATTAAGAAAATAGTGGAGGAGTTTTTTGACAAGATGGACATTCCAGTGGAAATTCAGGTGTTGTCTCTAGAAGAAAAGACCCTTCCCATAAATCTGAAAGTAGAAGAACCTCGCTTTTTAATTGGAGAAAAAGGCTGCACCCTAACCGACATCCAGCGGCTTTTAGCAGTTATCTTAAAGAGAAAAATTGCCGGACCCTTTTATCTTAATCTTGATATCAATGATTACAAAAAGAAAAAAGCCGAATATTTAAGAGAAACCGCCCGTTCAATGGCTGACGAGGTAGCTTTAACCAAAAAAGAAAGGCAGCTGCCGCCAATGTTGGCTGCGGAAAGAAGAATTATCCATTTAGAATTGGCTGACAGAGCAGATGTGGCCACCGAAAGCATGGGCCAAGACCCCATAAGAAGAGTCGTCATCCGGCCGTATCCCTAAAAACCTAAAAACCTAAAAATATAAAAAACAAAACTGCCGAGGTCATTCCTCGGTTAGTTTTTATATCTCTGTCAATTTTGTGTCAAAATCCTGCGATCGCAGGATTTTGACACAGTTTTGAAAGTAGAAACCAGCGAGAACGGTTCTCGCTGGTTTTAATTTTATCTATGGGGTGGGCGGTGAGGCCTGACTAGCCGGGCAGGCAGTGTCTTTATCTGGTATACCACCTACACCTGTCCAGTGTGCCTCACATCCTTTGCCTTGTTCACATAAAAAAGTTTGGCGTTCGTCTACGTCAGAACACTCAGCAGCACTAATTATCTTAAAGCTGTCCAAATCATCTTCCCAAGTTCCTTTTGCCTCACCCCATTTAGCTCCTAATTCACACTTTTCTAAATCATCGTAAAAGTTTTTAAAGCATATTTCAGCCCATTGTGTTCCAGGCCATCCTTGGGCTAATGTGCTGCATTGGGGCGTGGCATAAATTTTTATAGCGTAGCCCGAATCTATTTTTATTGAACGGATTTTATCCCAGACACGTTCATAACATTGTTCAACTACTTCCAAACCTTGGGTGCGGTCGCCGCTCCAGTCTTTATTAAAAAACAGGACGACTTTATATTCTGGCGAAGGCGCTAGATTTAATATTACTTTGGCGGGTATTACCCATTTATCTCCAGATTTCTGTCTATATTTTTCAGGTATATAATCTTTATCAAAAGGAATTTCCCAACTTTCATCTATTGTAAATGTTCCTCCTTTCATATCTAACGTTTTTTTGCCTATTTCCTTTTCAACCCTGTGTCCCAGTATATTTACCCCCACTGTGAGCTTCATCTCTTCTTTGGCGCCTGGGTCTACTGTTATTCTAAATGGTCCTTCGTCTTTTGTGTATACGGTGGTGAGTTGTTTAATTTCCTTTGGTCCGTAATGCCACACCCCTAAAGTAGCTTCAATAGTTGTTTTGCCTGGTATTCCTGCTATTGGTTCTATTTTTGTTATTGTAAGCTTTATAGGAAGGTCTTCTCCAATGGCAAGATGGAAAGTTTTATCTAGGGAAACAAAGTTTCTTGAACTAAAATCCTTTGACCATAATTCATCAACTCCTTCAATAATATAGGCCTTTTTATTGTCTGTATCAACTTTTAGTACAACCGCACGGTATAGGGTTTCGTATTTTATGCCTGTATTTATATCCCATGCAAAAGTGGAAGGGCTGATTTCCGGCTCTATTACTCTAACGCTTATTGTTCCTACCCGGGCAAGGGGGAGTTTTGTCATTTTTTCCAAGTCAGGTTCTTTTAGGGCGACTAATTCTGGGTTAATGGTGTTGAGGATTAAGTAAGAACCGAGGAGCAGAGCCAGGCCTAAGAGCGCGGAGAAGATTTGGTTTTTGGCATCACCCATTTTGCTGGGGTCGCCCATTGAGGTTAGATAGCGAAACCCACCCACTACAATCATAATGAAAGCAGCTACTCCGGCAATGACCAGAAATACATTAAAAAGCTCTCCAACGAGCGTTACTAAAGAGGTCTCGCCTGCTGCCATTTTCTCTCTTGTTTCTTTAAGAAACCAATCGGGATAGTCAAGCTGAAAAGCATAAACCGACGAGGACAAAAGAAGTCCGAGTAAGATAATAAAGGTTGTTTTAATTAGTTGTTTTGAGAATTGAGTCATTTATTCGTGTGGCGTATTCGTAACGTTATTCACATTGAAAATTGATTGTTCTAAAAGTTAACCCTGTCAAATAAAAATTCTCCGAATTTTTACGGCTCGCCCTGTTAAATAATTTGCTTTGCAAATTAAAATCGGAGATTTTATTTAACGGGGCAAGCCGTATTTGACGGGGTTAATCTGGGCAAGCTCCTCCTTCTACTGTTGGCCCTATTATAGGATGTACTATAATAGCAATATGGTCTTTCTCCGCCCAAGTAGTCCCGCCGCACCTGTGAATGGTATCCGTTAAGGCACTAATTTTATGTTGGTCTTTAAGCTCTACAGCATAAGAGAAAGCTACTTCTCTCCAGGGCTTAATAAGGGTACATATCTTTCCATAATGCCAGGAGCCACACTCCCGGACACACTTATCAGGGTCATTTGACTCACCGCAATTAACTTCCGGATTTTGACAGGGTGGCAATTTACATTTGTCATAGTCACACCCGTCAGTGCCTCCTCTATCTGGAAGGTTCGGGTCAGAGATTGAACTAATGGGACCAGGATTTATAGGTGCACCTTTAACTGGGTCTGTGTAAATGCACTCAATAACGTCTTTTAGAGCTTGAGTAGCATCACTCCATTGTTTTGAAGTTTTAATAAATCCTGCGAATACCCCTGCCTTGTCGCAATCCGGAATTTTATCTGTATCGCAGACCATAGGCCAGGGAGGACCGCTTGGTTTTTCGGTACAAACCCCTTGGCAACAATAACCAATCGCGCAAGCACCGGTTAGAATAGAACAGTTATTATAAGCGCTACAAGGATTATCTTTACAAATTCCAGTGCATGTTGTAGGCACCACTGGTCCTCCTGTTACCTCTCCACAGACAAAGAAATCAATTGGCCCACATTCTTTTATTTTTTGTATTAAATCCGGTGTTGTTGGGCAGCAGGGAAAGATATCGTAGCCGGGACAATGATCCGGGTTTCCAGTCCATAGATATCCAGTTTCTGTATTATCATATTCTAACATAGCTTGTATATCCTCGCAAAGATAAAGACCTTGGCCCGTAGAAGCTCTTTTTGTTTCATCTACTATACCGGCTAAAGTAGTATAGTGTTGTCTTAATCCGTCAGGACACAAAACATCAGAACATATTTCTTCTGGCTTTGGCCCAGCAATTTGCTTTGCCTTTTGTTTTTTCTCGGCAAAGCCATTAGGGAAAGGAGCAGAGGAATTTTCAGGTTGTTCACAGGGTGCCCCACATTCCCAGGGAGGAATTAGGCCATCGCCTTTGGTGTGGCAGCCCTGAAGATCAGGCAAGCACCAGAACTTTGTTATTCTTTCATTTAGTTCTGCTTTAAGAGGAGGAAGAGGAGGAGAGCAAGAGCAATTGACATTTTTACATTGACAGCCATCAGCTGCTGCAGCTAATTTATCAATGGCATCATATGCTTGTTTAAGTGGCTCTATGGGAAAGGTAATTTTTTCATATTTTGTCTCTTCTCCCTCTGCCCAGATGCAATAGAAATCACGTCCCTCTTCGCAGTCAATTGGCCCGAGCCAATCTTGGACACTCTTGGCATATGAGCAGGGGAAAAGTATTTTTCCTTCATCAGCTATACACTCGTTTATATCTTCTTTTGCCTGGTCTAAGGCTAATTTTAATTTATCTGCTGTTAATAAACCCTCGTTAACAACTGTTTCAACTTTGTCTATTGCTTTATTGATCCCGTTTTCTGCATTTGGTTCTGGGCAGGTTTCTTCTCCGGTATCGCAGAAAGGCGGAGTGCAGTTCCCTGGAGGGTCTGGAAAGGATCGTGATATTGGAATTATTATTGGTTCGGTGCCTCCTGGACAACCCAGATCAGTACAAGGTTGGAAACAGTAAAGCCCTATAAATGGGAGAGTTGCCCACGGTTTACAGCAACCGTCATAAAGACATGGGCCCCATGCTGGTATATTTATTACCATCTCGCCCTCCACTGCAAATTGATATTGACAATTATGTCCTTTGCAGTATTGCCGTGCATCGCGCTGTTTGGCGAATTTGGCAAAACTTGTCATTGTTCCTACGACATTTTTTGTTTTAAGAAATTTTATGGTGTCGTCAATTGCCTGGTCTAAATCAATTGAGGTAATAACTTTTGGTATTGGCGGAGTAGGAGGTTCTGGCGGTTCTGGTTCTGGAGCTTTGACCACTTCTTCTATGGTTGGTTCTGTTAATTCTACTAATTCAGGACCAATGGTATTGAGAATTAAAAAAGAAGCCAGCAAAAGCACCAAGCCAATTAAAGCATTGAAGACCTGGCTTTTAGCATCACCCATTTTGCTGGGGTTGCCCATTGAGGTTAAATAACGAAATCCGCCCACGACAATCATAATGAAAGCAGCTGCTCCGGCGATGACCAGAAACATATTAAAAAGAGCGCCAACCAAATCTTTCAAAGACATATCTGTTTCAAGGGGCAACCAATCAGGATAGTCAAGTTGGAGAGCGTAGACAGAAGAAGTAAAAGAAAGCCCGAGTAGAACGAGAAATGTTATTTGGATTGAATATCTTGAGAGATTAGACACAGAATAATCACCAAGATACAAGAAACAATAACCAAACAAATCTCAATAACCAATAACCAAACAGTTTGGTGATTGGTTATTGAAGATTGGTTATTGTTTGTATCTTGTTTCTTGGTGATTGGTTATTCTTTTGCGGAGCAAAAGGTTATTCTCCACGCTCGCGGAGCATCAAAAACACACTAATGGTCCAGAAAGGGATAAGGCCGATGATAAGCCCGACGACCCACATAAAAAGCCCGGTTTCGGCTAAAAAAGTTAAGCCGGCTTTGGTTAGGACCTTACGAAAGGGCTTGGCAAGTTTGGCCAGGCCTTTCTGCGCTTGCGACAGGGCTTTATCTATGGTTTTGCTGGATTTGCCTAATTTTTTAAGGTTAGCCCTTTGCTTTTCAAACTTTTTGATTAAGGCCTCTTGACGTTGCTTTTTGCTTTTGACCATTTGTCCAATGCGCCAAAACATCCAGCCGCCAATAAAAGCAAGGACTGCGCCATCAATAGCCCAGGAAACAGCGCTAGTGATTGTCCAGATATCAAGGAGCCCCAAAAGAATGATAATAAAGTCAACCAAATCAACAAATATAGCAAAAAAGAGCATTAGTATCCAGTCAGGATCTAATGGGGAAACCATCATGGCTGGCTCGGTCTCTTCGGTTTCAGGAATATATTCTGCTGGCAGGGCTTGTTCGGGCATTTAGTAATCACCAAGATACAATGTTATCAAGATACAATAACCAAGAAACAATCACCAAACAATAACCAATCATCAAACACCAATAACCAAACATATAATATAATTGGTTATTGATTATTGGTTATTGAAATTTGTTTGGTTATTGTATCTTGTATCTTGGTTATTAATTATATTCTTGTTTCTTGGTTATTGGTTATTAAAGAAAATGGATTATTCCATTTTCTTCTTGGCTTCTCTGATTTTTACCACTTCTTCAGGCGCGGTGGTGATTATCTGGTCTTCAATGTAAGAGGCCACGACTTTAATGGCTACGTGTTTTTGCCCGGCAAAGAACAGACCTTCGCCCACTGCCGCCTCCAACAATCTTAATTTTTCTTCTTCAGTTAAGTTAAATGTCTTTTTAATGGTCTCTATGACGGCCGGACTTTGTTTCATCAATAGTTGTAAAGAAGAATTAGCAATAATGGGCGCGCCATACTCTGATTTCATAAAATCAGAGACATCCTGAGTAATGGTAGTCACGCCCAGCCAATATTTGCGTGCTCTTTTGGCTATGCCAAACAAGAACGAAGCCCCGTCTTCTGACTGCATCAACCACCAGGCCTCATCAACCACCAAAATTCTTTTTTTAAGTTCACTTCTTATTGTTTTCCAGATGTATCTTAAAATAATAAACATAGCCATGGGCCGCAGTTCTTCTTCCATATCGCGAATACCAAAGACAACTAACTTTTTCTCCATTGAGATATTAGTTGGCTGGTTAAAGAAAGAAGCAAAAGTGCCTTTGGTAAATTTTCTCAGCCGCCTGACCAACGACTCTGCGCCCTCCATTCCCTCGAGCACCTGCTCCAAGTCCTCCATTAAAGGGATATTGTCTGGCCAATTAACCGGATTGGATTCAGGAGTAATATCTTTGGCTGCGTATGTCTCAGCCAGGGCGCGGTCCATAATGGCGTCTTCTTCGGGTGTTAAACCGCCCAACATAAGCCGCATCAACCCTACCAGATTAATGATATTTGAACGGAGAACGTCTTCAGGTTTTTCATCTTCCCCGGGCACGGGAAGCTCGAACGGGTTGAGATGGTTGGGAGAGGCCAAAGACATATTAAAGAAAGAACCGCCCACTGCATCAGCTAAGAACTCATATTCGTTCTCTGGATCAATTACGATTACGTCGGTTCCAAGCATCAGAGACCGCAAAATCTCTAATTTGACGAAATATGACTTACCCGAACCCGCTTTGGCGAAGAGACAGCAGTTCGCGTTCTCCAAAGAGAAGCGGTCAAATAGTATCAGGGAGTTATTATGCATATTTATGCCATAGAGGATGCCTTCGTTGGAGCTGAGGTCAAAAGAAACAAAAGGAAACATACTGGACAAAGGACCGGTATTCATTAAAGTGTGAACCATCAACTTGTCTAAACCGTAAGGAGAGCAGGAAATAAAACCTTTACGTTGCTGATAGAGAGCGGGCTTGATATAAATGAGTCGCGACTCAAGAATAGAACGCAAAATGGTCTCAGTTTGCCTGAGTTGTTCCTCATTTTCTCCGTAAATAGTAAGATAAAGTCCAAATCTGAACATTCTTTCTTGGGCGGTCATTAAATTGTCTCTGAGGGCCTCTAAGTCCTTGTACGCGGTCTCTAAGGCCGGGTCGCGGATAAGGCCTTTTTCTTCTTTTTCCATAATCTCTGACTGAACCTCAGTAACCCTTTTTCTTAACTGTTTCAAAATCATACCAGTTTCTACTGGATGGATGAAAAAAGAAATGTCCATGGGTGTATCCAGATTAATGATGGGGGAGAGCCAGCCAGTGGTTAGATACCTGGGGTAAGAGAAAATAAAAAAAGAACGAGCCAACCTTTCTCCTATTTTAAGATGGCTTTGTTTAATTGCAATGGAGGCTGGCGCGATAATATCGGTTGCGCGAATAACCTCTTTTTCAAAGAGTTTTTTGGGCACTTCTGGCGTTTTCTTTTTGAAGAAAGGAAGTTTCATACTTTTGCTTTGCAAAACAATCACCAAGATACAATAACCAAGAAACAAACAATAACCAATGTTTCAATAACCAATAATCAAACGGTTTGGAATTTTGGTCATTGGTTATTGGAATTTGTTTGTATCTTGTATCTTGGTTATTGGTTATTCTAATAATTC
>JAUWAW010000003.1 GCA_030601865.1 Candidatus Nealsoniibacteriota bacterium
CGGCTAAAACAGACGGGCAAAAAGGAAGGGGGTCTGGGGGAAGGAATTTTTGCCCGTCTGGCTGTCCGCCAAAGGCGGACTTGACTGCCGCCGAAGGCGGCAGTCAGAAATCAGCGTCGGGATTTTCTTGAAAAAAGGTTCGGATTTTGTTTAATAGTCCCCGCATTACAAGAAGTTCCGCCTCGCCCGCTAAATTTCCCCCACAAAATTTAGCGGGCTCGGCGATAAAATCAGGCAAATTTCCGATTATTCTTTCGCCCTGCGGGGCGAAAGAAATTTTACCCTCTAATCTTATGGTTAAATACTTTCTCTACATTCGTAAATCAACTGATGATGAAGATCATCAAATACTTTCATTGGAAGCACAAAAAGCAGAGCTTAATGAATTTGCCTTGAAAGAAAATCTAGATGTTGTTAAGACATTTGAAGAATCTCAAACTGCCAAAGAGCCGGGGCGGCCTGTCTTCAATGAAATGCTTGAACAGATTGAAAAAAGATATGCTCAAGGAATTTTAGCTTGGCATCCGGATAGATTGGCTCGTAATTCTATTGATGGCGGAAGAATAATATATCTTGTGGATACTGGAAAAATAAAGAAGCTAAAATTCCCCAGCTTTTGGTTTGAGGATACGCCTCAAGGCAAATTCATGCTACAGATAGCTTTTGGCCAATCAAAATACTATGTTGATAATCTTTCAGAGAATGTTAAACGAGGAATACGACAAAAATTGAGAAGAGGAGAATGGCCTGGCTTGGCTCCAATTGGTTATCTTAATGAATTAAGAACTCATACTTTGATAAAAGATCCTAAACGTTTTTATCTAATTAGAAAATTGTTTGAGATATATGCAACTGAAAAACATTCTTTGAAAGATTTGCAGAAAATCATAACTTCTGCTGGTTTGTTGACTCGCCGGGGACGTCCCCTATCAATCGCTGTGATTCAACACACTTTGCAAAATCCAATTTATTATGGCGTGTTTAGATATTATGGCGAATTACACCAAGGAAAGCATAAACCAATGATTTCAAAGAAACTTTTTGATAAAGTTCAGAAAGTTATGGCAAATAAATCAAAGCCGAGAAAACAAAAAATTGTTAAACAATATGCTTTCAGAGGATTATTCAAGTGCGGCGAATGCGGATGCGCCATAACTTCTGAGACTCAAAAGGGACATATTTATTATCGCTGTACTAAAAAACGAATCCCCTGCTCTCAAAAATATATACGAGAGGAAAATCTGAATAAACAAATTTCAAAAATTCTTCAAAAAGTTTCTTTGAATCTAGCTTGGACTGACAAAATGATTAAAGAATTAAATAAAGAAAATGAACAAAGCGCCCAAGCTGAATTTTCTTTTGCTCAAAATCTGAAATCCCAAATCAAAATTTGTGAAAATAAATTAGATAAACTCTTGAATCTTCATTTATCCGGCATAATCTCACAAGAAGAATATGCAATCAAAAAAGAAAAAATCCTCAATCAAAAGATTGAGAATCAAGAAAAATTAAAGCATTTTGAGCAAAAGGATAATCATTGGCTCGAACGCGTAAAAAACTTCATTTTGCAAGCAAATCAAGCTCAAACTGTCGCCAAAAAAGGAACTCTTCAAGAAAAACGCGAATTCCTCAAAAAAGTTGGCTCGAACCTTGTTTTGGAGGATTGCGGTATAAAATATTTTCCACGCGGCGCGTGGAAAATAATCGGAAATTTGCCTGATTTTATCGCCGAGCCCGCTAAATTTTGTGGGGGAAATTTAGCGGGCGAGGCGGAACTTCTTGTAATGCGGAGGGGGCGAGATTCGAACTCGCATGTCCGTTAGGACGCCAGTTTTCAAAACTGGTGGAATAGCCGTTATCCGACCCCTCCAGATAAAGAAAGCGGAGAGGGTGGGATTCGAACCCACGAGAACCTTGCGGCTCTACCGTATTTCGAGTACGGCCCATTCAGCCAGACTTTGGTACCTCTCCATTTTAGAGTTTTACTTCCTCGTTCTAATTACTTCGTCAATGATGCCGTAGTCCTTGGCTTCGTCGGCTGAGAGGTAAAAATCGCGGTCAGTGTCTCTTTCTACTGTTCTTAGAGGTTTGCCCGTATGCTTGGCTAAAATTTTATTAAGTTTGTCTTTTATTTTGACAATCTGTTTGGCCGTTATCTCAATCTCTATTGCCTGACCAATGACACCGCCGGCCACCTGGTGAAGCAAAACCTCGGCATTGGGCAGGGCAAATCTCTTTCCTTTGGCGCCGGCCGCCAGCAAGGTAGCTCCCATGGAAGCAGCTATGCCCAGACAGACCGTGGAGATAGGACACTTGACATACTGTATAGTATCGTAAATGGCCAGGCCAGCTGTAACTGAGCCACCGGGCGTGTTGATATAAAGCTGAATGTCTTTTTTAGGGTCTTGGCTGGCCAAAAAGAGTATCTGGGCAATGACTGAATTGGCCACCGCATCACTAATGGGGCCGGTCAGAAAAATAATCCGCTCTTTTAAAAGCCGAGAATAAATATCATAAGCCCGTTCTCCATATTTAGTTTTATCAACTACTGTGGGGATTAAATTCATGATTTTTCATTTCTCAAGACCTCCTTAGTATACCTTTTAAGCGCTTCCAAGTCAACCTCTTTTTGCGCTTTTTTCTAAGAATTGAGCCAGGGGAGGAATAATCTGTTTTTTGCGCGAGGCCACACCCTGTAAAAACATAATTTCTTTTTCTATTGGGCCGCCAAAGACTTTTTTGGCTACTTCTTTTTCTTTTTTGTCAATAAGATACAAAAAGGAATTTTTCTTCAATATATCTATAACTAAGAAAAAGAGAAGGCCAGCTTTTTTTTCTTTCTTTAACTTTCTTAATGCATTAAACATTTTTGTTTTCCAGGGTTTGAGTTTTTCCGGCGTAAGTGTTTCAAAAACCGAAACATCAAGTTTTACTCCTCCGAATTTATGTTCTTTGTAATCCCCTCCGACAATGTCTTGAGCGCTTAACCCTTTTATTGATGACCTTGCCTCAAACATTTTTTGCGCCAGGTCTTTCGACTTTATCTTGGCAATACGAGCAAGTTTCCGGCCTATTTTTATATCCTCTTCTGTGGTTGTCGGGCCGCTAAAGCAAATGGTGTCTGATATAATGCCGGACAGCAAAAGCCCGGCTTGTTTTTTGTTTAGTTTAATATTCTTTTCTTTGGCAATTTTAGCAATAATTGTGCTGGTTGAGCCGATGGGCTCAGCTCGGTAAAGAATGGGTTTGATCGTCTGGATATCGCCGATAAAATGATGGTCAATTACTTCCAAAATTTCTGCTTTGTTTAAACCGGGTGCAGAATTAGAACTGTCGCCATGGTCAAGCAAAATTACTTGTTTTCCAGCCACAGATTTTATTACATCAGGCCATTCTGCTTTGAAACGAGAGAGCACAAACTTTGTTTCTTTATTAAGGGCTCCCAGCCGGCAGGGTTTAACTTTCTCTCCCAATTTACTTTTCAAATTAGCATACACCAAAACAGAAACGATTGAATCAGTATCCGGGTTTTTATGGCCAATGATTATTATCATAGTTTGTAAGGAATGCCAATTATCATGGCTCCTATTAGGAGCTTGCTGGAGCTGGCAATGTCTTGGGTAAAAATCAAAAAAAGGACCAGGACTGCTAAACCAGCTGAGGCAAGAACATAATTTTTAAAGGTTATAATGCCAATTAAAGAAAGCATGGCCAAAGCAGTTATGGTTAATCCATAAATTCCAGCCAGGGCAAAACTTGCCAGAACACCTATTGAAATTAAGATAATTGGTAATGCTCGAAGTTTCCTCCCTTTGGCAGTAATAAACATTGCCCAGGCGATGGCCAGGCCAATAAGGGCAGCCAGATAAACCCGAACCCCAAAATTGAAATTCTGGACGACGAGCCAAAATCCAATAACTGCCAACAGTGTGCTTATCACCAGACCCTTGTAAACTCCGTTAAAGAAAGTAGCCATTATGGAGGCGAGTATTCCCACTGAAGCAAGGATTAAAGGAAACAAAATAATTCGGGGGTTTTGAGGGAAAATTACAGTACTTAGAATCATTGGAGCTAAGAGAATAACAAGATAGGTCTGAAATAAATTAGCAGTCAGAGCTGCTTTTGTTTGAATTCTTTTGCTAAACTTAGCGAAAATGGTAATGATACTCGCGCCAACCCCCAAAGCCATAAGAGCTGTCAAGTCCTGTGTTAAAATCCGGAATCCGGAAACAGTTAAGAGTCCCAAGCCTGCAATTGAAAGTCGGATAGCCGTATCCCTTGAAATTATCATTCCCATAAAAGCAGCTAAGCCCGAAGCGACTCCACCCACCAAGAGACCCAAGCCGGCCTTGAAGCCGAGCGTCAGCCAGAGAATAAAAAATAAAATAACAAGTATAAGCCCAATGGGTTTGTATTGTTTTTTCAGATAAGAAACAACCCTTTCCCGAATGATTGAGAAGTTTTTTTTTATTTCGGGCCTCCCTATTAAAAAGAAAGCAAAAACAAGAGCGAAGAGAGAAACGATGACGGGAAGATAGAGCATATTTTATTTTTTTGGTTTGGTTTTCTTTTTAGTTTTGGTCGTCTTTTTCTCCTCTTCCATGGCTTCCGGGCTTCTGACGTCTATCTTCCAGCCGGTTAATTTGGCAGCCAACCTAACATTCTGGCCGTTTTTGCCAATGGCTAAAGAAAGTTGGTCCTCAGGTACCAGACAGAGCACTTTGTTCTTAGGCAGGGTTTTTACCTCTAATACCTTAGCTGGAGAAAGAGAATTGGCAATAAATTCTTCTGACTTTTCAGAATATTCAATAATGTCAATCTTTTCTCCTCCTAATTCATTAATTACGGCTGTAACCCTGATGCCTCGCTGTCCCACTACCGAGCCAATAGGGTCTACTCCCTCTGTCTTTGATTCCACGGCAATTTTTGAGCGAGACCCTGCTTCCCTGGCAATGGCACGGATGACCACGCTTTCCTGGGAGATCTCCGGAACTTCTATTTCAAAGAGTTTAGAAATAAGCTTGGGGTAGGCGCGCGAGAGAAAGACCATGGGGCCCTTAGGGGATTCCTCTACTTTTAGAATATAGAGCTTGAGCCGTTGACCGGGCTGGTAAAACTCTCCGGGAACTTGTTCCTCTCTGGGCAGAATTCCCAAGGTTTTACCAATGTCAAAATAAACATTCCCTCCTTCTATTCGTTGAACAATGCCAGAGATTATCTCCCCTTCCTTCTCTTTATATTCTGTGAAAATGACCTCTCTTTCTGCCTCTCTGATTCTTTGTAAAATTACTTGCTTGGCCGTTTGGGCAGCAATGCGGCCATAGTCCTGCTGCGTCTCTAAAGCCATTTCCAGTTCTTCTCCGGGTTTAATCTTGGACTTTATTTTTTTAGCTTCCACAACCATAATATGCTTTTCTGGAGAAAAACGGACTTTTTCGCTTTCTTCTGTTCTTTCTTCTGGTTTTTTTTCTTTAAGTTTTTCCAATTCCTCTTCAGAATAAATCATATCTTCATCAACCACCAGCTTGACCTGCCAAAACTTAACTTGACCAGTTTCTGGGTCAAGTTTGGCTTTAATAATCTGCCCCTTTTTGCCAAAGTCCTTTTTGTAGGCCGCAGCCAGAGCCCGCTCAATGACTTCAAACACCTTTTCTGTGGGTATGCCTTTTTCTTCAGCGATTTGGGCAATGGCTGAGGTAAAGTTTTTTATATCCATTAATACAGTTTTACAAATTTACTTCCACCTGTCAATGGACTTGACATAGAATTATGGATATCCTAAGATGATACAACTATCCAGAATAAGAACCTGCCTCGCTAACGCTCGTCAGAACCTTGATTCGTTAAGGTATAAATATATAGTCTTGAATTAAGAACCTGCCTCGCTAACGCTCGTCAGAACCTTGATTCGTTAAGGAATAAATATATAGTCTTGAATTATGTCTAAAATCTTAAAATTAGATATTCTATTAGTAGCCATAATCTCTGGGGCTTTAGTGCTTTCTCCGGCTGCCTTGGGGTTGAAACCTCAACTAATTCCTTTAATGCAGGATGGGGAAAATTTAGAGAGCAGATTATTAACTTTTCAGCAAAATATCTTAGTGCCCATTTCAAATCCTCCCGGTTCGGGGCCAAAAGTGGTCAGGGAGGTAAAGACGATTGCCACTGGCTATTCCAGCACTTTTGACCAAACCGACGAGACGCCTTTTATCACTGCTTCTGGCACCCAGGTTAGGGAAGGCATAGTGGCTGCTAATTTTCTGCCCTTTGGCACAAAAATACGGCTGCCTGAACTTTACGGAGATAAAATTTTCGTGGTTGAAGACCGAATGCATCCCCGCAAGAAATACCAGGTGGATATCTGGTTTCCCAACCGTGAAGATGCTCTCAACTTCGGCGCCGAGATAACCTACATTGAAGTCCTGGAGGGATAAAATGTTTAAACTTCCACTTTAAACATTCTTCTTAAACTGCTATGCCAAAGTTTAGGGAAAATATTAAAAAGATGGAGGCCTATAAGCCGCCGCTGGAGGGAAGGAGCAGGGGTGATTATTTGCTTTTGGATTTTAATGAGAGGACTATTAAGCCCAGCCCAAAAGTTAAAGAGGCCTTAAAAAAGTTTGTTGATTCAGGCCGGCTTCAAGTTTATCCTGAATACGGTGATTTGGAGGAAAAAATTGCTCAGTATGCTGAAGTGTCCAGCGAGCAAGCCATAGTTACTAACGGCGGCGACCAGGGCATTGATATTATCTGTCGGGCCCATATTTCAGAGGGAGACAAGGTAATTATTCCTTCACCTGGGTTTGCTATGCATTACCAGTCAGTTAGTATTCAGGGAGCTGAGATTTTAGAGCCGTCCTACAATGAAAAAGATGGCTCTTTTCCTTTTAGGGATGTCCTTAATTTGACTGCTAATGAAGATAGAATAGGATTGATAATACTTTGCAATCCTAATAATCCTCTGGGAAGTTCAATTCCCATTGAAAATGTGGAAAAAATCTTAAACAAAGCTAGCGAAAAACAAATACCTGTTTTGCATGATGAGGCCTATTTTGAATTTTCCGGCTTGACTGCTAAGGATTTAATTAACAACTATGACAATCTTTATATCGTTAGAACCTTTTCCAAAGCCTTTGGTTTGGTGGCAACACGGGTTGGCTATGTTATCTCGCAGGAGCAGAACTTACAAGAGTTGCTAAAAATCAGAGGTCCCTATGATGTTAATATGTTTGCCAAGACCGCTGTTTTAGCGGCTTTGGAGGATATAAATTATGTGAAAGATTATGTCAGAGAAGTAATGCAGGAGTCAAAGCCAAAATTGGAGCAGTTTTTAAGAGAAAAAGGCATTGCTTTTTTTCCTTCAGCAGCCAATTTTTTGTTTTTGAAAGTATCTGAGCCAGAAAAAATTATTGAGAACTTGAAGGGCCAGGGTATTTTGGTCAGGCCCAAAAAAGGCCCTGGCAACAAAAACGGCGTCAGAATAGCCATAGGAACCTTAGAAGACACTGACAAGTTTATTAGTGCTTTCAATAAAGTTCTAAATATTTAAAACCACCACTTTAAACACTCAGAGAGACAGGTAAATAAAGAAGCCACTTTCTCTTCGCAAAGAGAAAGCGGCTTTTATCTTAGATTGGTCTCCCGGATTTAGTAATCCGTCCAATACGAGACATTTTTAACCCGAAAGGACGGAAGGTCGTTTAGGATTGTCAAAGTTCTATCCACCGCCTCTCGATATTTGAAGCCGTGGTCACTTCTCTTACTATCTGGGTAGAAATATTGATTAGTTCTACCAACCAATATCCTGCAGCTTTCCCTAGGGGTAATTTCTACAATTGCCCAGGGAGGGAACAGAGAGCTAATTTCGTCAAGGTAACTCTTTTCTATTTCTTTGTCTAACCAAAGAAATATAGAATCATTTGACCAACCGCCCACAACGATACCAAATGGCATTTCTTCCCCGGCCACGATGATTACTCCTGTGGCAAGAGTTTTTCTGAAATTCTTATCCAGGCTCTCCTTTGGACTGGAAACTTCTCGAGGAATAAGGGACTGTCTTTTTTCCTCCAAAAGCATTTGGTTGGTAGCAAAGAGCCTTGCGAATTTGGGCCTCAGGCTCAAATTCGTTTTTCCATTGAAGATAATGGCCACTCCTATTACAACCACAACAGCCAGCACGACAAAATTAATCCACTTATTTGTCTTGGTGTGTCTTTCCATTCGCTCAATGTTCTTTACGGTGGCCAACGCCAAGTTTTTAGCTTTCTCTACCTCTGCAAACAGGACTTCCGTATCCGGGGCACCCAACTTCCTTAGTAAACTCTGAGCCCCTGTTGTTTCTGTTTGAATTATATCGTCCTCTCCCTCCTGTGTTGTTGCGATTTCTTTTGTCAACTCCTTCATTTTTTCCTCCTTTCAGTTATAACAACTAAAAATCATTTACTACCCCCTAAAACTACTACCTTCTAAAAGAGCAGGGAAAACACAAAAGTTATCTATGCTTTCCTTGTTCTTCTTTTTGCCCTAAATTTGTTTTACCTAATATAATAGAAGAAAGGTATTATTTTGTCAATACCTTTCGTTGGTGGCGGTGGCGGACTTCCTAAACTAAAAGAAAAATGATATTTTAAATTAATGAAGACAGTTTTCCTCAAATCATTATCAGATGTTGCAGGGCTGAAAAAGCTTGTTCAAAGGCCGGCGGTTCGGCTTGAGACACTGTTTCCAAAAGTGCGAAAAATTTTATTGGACGTGAAAAAGCGCGGCGATGCGGCGGTCAGAGAGTACACCAAAAAATTTGACAGAGTAGATTTGGATAACTTCCAAAAAACTAAAACCGTTTCAACTTGGGCCGATCGGCCCAAGTTGAAACAGACTCAGGGATTGGAAAAGGTGTTAAGAATAGCAGCGGAGAATATAGAAAAGTTTCATAGAAGTCAATTACTAAAAGAAAAGCCAGTTGAAACGGTCAAGGGTATAAAATGCTGGCGGGAATGGCGGGCAATTGAAAAAGTTGGCTTATACGTACCCAAAGGATTAGTTTCAACTGTTCTAATGTTAGGCATACCAGCTAGAATTGCTGGATGTAAAGAGATTATTATGTGTACGTCTCCAGATTCACCCCCACACCAAAGGGGGGCTAACTTTGTCAATTCAGACGCCAAAGGCACCTTGCCCCCCTTATGGTGTGGGGGCAAGCAAGGCAGGATTGCCCAAGAGATGCTTTTGGCAGCCGAGATTGCGGGTATCACAAAGGTTTTCAAAATTGGAGGCGCCCAGGCAATTGCTGCCATGGCCTATGGCACAGAAACCGTGCCAAAAGTTGATAAAATATTTGGCCCAGGTAATCAATATGTCATGGCTGCCAAGATGTTGGTTTCCATTGACCCGGAAGGCGCAGCCATTGACTTGCCTGCTGGTCCTTCAGAAGTATTGGTTATTGCTGATAGCCAAGCCAATCCCAGTTTTGTGGCTGCTGATTTGCTCTCGCAGGCAGAACATGGAGCCGATTCCCAGGTTGTTTTAACAACCAATGCTCAGGATTTAGTCCGTAAAGTAAAAAGCGCCTTGAAACGTCAACTCCTTGACTTGCCAGCAACAAGAAGAAAACTTGCTGAAAGCACTTTGGAAAACAGCCGTTGTATTATTACAAAAACCATAGATAAAGCCATTGCCTTTGCCAATCATTACGCGCCAGAACATCTTATTCTAAATCTAAAAAACCCTGAAAAATATATTTCTCAAATAAAAAACGCCGGCTCTGTTTTTGTCGGCGAATACACCCCGGAGTCAGTTGGCGATTATGCTTCGGGCACTAATCATGTTCTACCCACTTCCGGCTATGCCAGAAGTTATAGCGGGGTTTCAATAGATGGTTTCATTAAAAAAATAACTTTTCAGAAAATTACTAAAACCGGACTTCAAAACATTGCCCCAACAGTAAAGGCCTTAGCCGACATTGAACAAATGCCGGCCCATAAAAACGCTGTTGTCGTTAGAACTATCAAGTAACTGCTAAGTTTGCCTCTTTTTGTTTTTTGCCCTGTGGCAGGAAGATTGTGCCTTCATATAACCCTAGAACAGGGCTGGCCCTCTGAGCTGTTAGAGTTTATTGCCACTCGTCTCAAGGGAGTCCCCATGGATATAGAGGTAATAGGAAAGATTGATCTGGAAAGGTGAGGCTAGGTCAATAAAAAATAAGGCGGTATAGCCAAGGAGCAGCAATTGACAGGAGGGATATAATTGTTGCTCCAATATTTTTTTACATTTGACAGATTTTTTAAAAAAGGTAAATTAGAATAATGAGTAATAATCAAAAAATTAAGGACTTGCTGATGGAGTATTTAACTGAAACTACTCAGGAAGTTAGAAAAATAGCGGCCCGAGGTGAGGGCAGGGAGATTTTGGGTGACGTTATCAACAGGCCCGAGGATCTTGAGATTGGCATTGATCAGGTGGGTGAGGAAGTTTTAAGAAAACTTTTAAAAAAACATGATGTGAAAGCAACTGTTTTCTCAGAGCCGGAAAAAAGAGAAATTAAAAATGGTGAACATGGAAAACCAGAGTTTTACGGCTCCATTGATCCTTTTGACGGGTCAATGCTTTATCTGCGTGGATTTGAGCATAATTGGTATAGTGTTTTGAGTTTCTTTGATAAACAAAGAAATCCAATTTGCACTGGGGTTTCAGATATTTTAAATGAAAAATTTTATCTCTCAGACGAAGAGGGAAACTATTTACTGGATACGAAAAGTGGTAAGAAAAAGCAAATTTTCCCTTCCCGAAGAAAGACATTGACCGAACCACTAGTGCTGGCAAGTTATGTGATGAGTTCTCAATATTCCTCAAAATTCTTAAATATCTTTGAGGATTTAATGAAGAATATGCACTCCAAGGCCCTGCTTTATCCCCAGGGCGGTTCGTTTATTTATGCTTATTTGGCTTCGGGCCTGGTTGATGCCTATGTTATGTTTGATGAACCGCGGTCGGAGATAGACCCGGGTTTTGCCATTGCCAAAAGGGTTGGCTGCCCCATAGTTAGCGTTAATTCAGATGGCAGTTGTGAGGATTATGAGTTTGTGCCCCGCAAACAGCACGACAAAGTAGGCCTGCTTATCGCTGCGGTCACGCCTGAGCTTAGAGATGCACTAATAAATTATTATGTCAAGAAATATGTCCAAAAATACTCTTTTGGAACTTAAACCAATTCAAAAGTTTATTGATGGAGTAGGCCAGGATATAAAGAAATATTTTGGCAAGGATAAGGGATGCATCATCGGAGTTGAAGATGATGGTGTTTTTTATGGAAAAGGGCTTTATCAGTGGTTCAGCCAAAAAAATAAAGATATAAACTTTACCACTATGGATGATTATGGAAAGGGATTAGAGAAAGATAAGGTTAAAGGTAGGAAGGTCTTGTTGGTGGATAATGATATTATTACGGGCAAGGCCTATAGAGTGGCTATGAATTCTGTGATGAGGAGGAGAGAGGAATTGAAAATAAAAGATATAAAGTTTGCTGTCTTGTGTGATAGAGTGAAAGTAGCCGATTTCTCAGTTGAAGATTATCCCATGCCTTCTTCGTGGAATCTTAAAGATTTGGATGTAGTGGACCTGGAAATAATAAAAAGTTTATCTCAAGATGGCCGGAAGACGTTTGTGGAGATTGCTAAAGAAACTGGGCTGACGCCAGTGGGTATTAAAAAGAGAGTGGAAAGATTGATGGAAAAAGAGATATTGAAGATTCAGGCCGCTCTCAATACTGAGAAATTCTATTCTGTTTCAGCTACGGTGGGCGTTGAGGCCGACCCAAAGACCATTTCCAAATTAATAAAACAATTTGCCAATTGCCCTTTGGTTTATAACTTGGTTAAAGTTTCTGGACATCATAATTTAATCATTGATATTATAGCTCCCAATTCAAAGAGAATAAATGACCTGATTGAAAAACAAATCAGGTCAAACACGAAAATAAGGTATTTAGAAGTTGATTTGGGAGAATTACCCATTATACCTAAAACCCACTCTTTACTAACTTTTGTTGACAAATCTAAGAAATGTCCCTGCCAGACCAAGTGTAACGAATGTGAGTATTTTTTGTAAAAACCTGCCTCGCTAACGCTCCGCTAGAACCTTGATTCGCTAAGGTATAAATATATAACCTTGAATTAAGCTCTTTAAAAAAGTGGTGGGGGGTGTGGAAAACTCCCTAAAATCACCTCCTTGACAAACTGTCTTGATATTCTAAAATAGAATCATTGTTTATGGAAATGTCAGAAAACAAACCAAAAAGGTCAATTTACTATATTTTATTAACTATTTTCAGTAATTCCCTTTAGAAAACAAAAGAAATATTATGCCAGCTCACAGTCCATCTATTACTCTTCCGGCCAATGGCTGGGCCTCGGGACGAAAATTCTATTTAAGTCCAAAAGGTCTTAAAAGAACAAAACAGGAATACGAAAGCTTTAAAAAGCTTAGATTTTTAAAAACCAACAAAGGAATACCCAATGTTTTAGAATCCGAAGATTTAAATCCTGAATATCTCTCCATACAAGAGGACCTGAGTTTTTTGGAAGTAAGAATTGCTGAAATGGAGCATATTCTAAAAAATGTTAAGTTGATTAAGTCCCCCGTCAAAGAAAAACAGGATGTTATTGATTTGGGAGCCAAGGTAAAGGTTAAAGTGCAGGAACAAAAGCAGAGTTTTGAGATTGTCGGTAGCTTAGAAGCCGATCCTGTTTTGGGTAAGATTTCCAATGACTCACCTGTTGGCAAGGCACTTTTGGGCCATAGAGTTGGCGATGAGGTAGTTGTTGTTTCCTCTCCTAAAACAATTTATAAGATTAGAAAAATAAAATACTAGTTTAAAACATAGATATTTGTTGAGAGTTTTGCTATAATAAAACCTAGGAACCTCTGGGTTTTTTAAATGAAAGTTACTATTAAAGCAACCAATATAATCTTAACACCAGAGCTTAGAAGAATGATTGAGGAAAAAATCTCTACCTTGGATAAATTTATTCCTCATATTGATACCTTGGTTGAGGCCTGGGTTGAGGTTGGTATTATTAGCCGTCATCACCAGAAAGGCAAAATTTATCGGGCTGAGGCCGATGTTCAACTGCCTGGAAGAATTCTCCGCGGTGAAGCAGAAGAGAAGGACCTTTATCTAGCTATTACGCAAGTTAAAGATGAACTACAGCGGGAATTGAAAAAATACAAGGGCAAGCAGCAGGCCTTAGATAAAAGAAGAGGTCGCCTGAGCAAGGTTTTAACCCGCCTTTCTCCCTCGGCCTGGTTCAAACGCAAAAAAGGCGCCAGAATAAGAGACGAAGGAATATAAAGAGAATGGTCGGGATAATATCCCGACCAAATTAATTTGAAAATGAACTCAGAAATTCTAAAATCAAGGATTCGGTCGGTGGCTGATTGGCCGCAGAAGGGGATTGTTTTTAGGGATATTACCCCGGTTTTAGAGGATGGGGAAGTATTTCAGTTTTTAATTGATGAAATGGCAAAGTTTTGCCAAGAAGAAGAGATTGATAAAATTATAGGTATTGACGCCCGTGGTTTTATTTTGGCTTCGGTTTTAGCTTATAAATTAAAAACTGGGCTAGCCATTGTAAGAAAAAAAGGAAAGCTGCCTTACACAACCATCAGCCAAAAATATACCCTTGAATATGCTTCGGAGACCTTGGAGATGCACCAAGACGCCGTTAAAAAAGGCGAAAGAATTTTGCTGGTTGATGACCTTTTGGCCACTGGCGGCACTATGAAAGCCACGGTTGATATTGTTAGAAAACTGGGCGGTACAATCGTGGGCATTTTATTTTTCATTGAACTTAAAAACCTGAAAGGGAGAGAAAAATTAAAGGGATATAAAATAAAATCTTTAGTTGAATTTTAATGAAAGTAGCAATTGGTATTATTGGCGGGTCAGGATTTTATGAGTTTTTGGCCGGCGGCGAGGAAATTTCTGTGGAGACGCCTTATGGCAAGCCCTCGGATAAGATTTTAATTGCTGAATATCAGGGTCAAAAAATTGCCTTTTTAGCGCGGCATGGGAAAAAACACCAATATCCGCCGCATAAAATAAATTACCGGGCAAATTTATCTGCTTTTAAGAAATTGGGAGTTAAAAGAATTATTGCTCCCTGCGCTGTTGGTTCCTTGAAAGCAGAAATCAAGCCCGGCGATTTTGTTATTTGCGACCAATTTATTGATAGGACAAAAAACAGAAAAGACACTTTTTTTGACGGGCCTGCCCGCATTGCTACGCAAAACGTTGCAGGCGGGCCTAAAGTTGCTCACATATCAATGGTAGAGCCATACTGTCCAGAGTTGAGAAAATTAGCGATGAAGACCTGCCAGAAATTAGGAATTTCTTGCCATCAAAAAGGCACAGTTGTGATTATTGAAGGCCCTCGTTTTTCCACTAAAGCAGAGTCAAATTTTTATGCCAAAATTGGGGACGTGATAAATATGACCCAATACCCAGAAGTTAGTTTGGCCCGAGAACTTGAAATGTGCTATTTGAATATCTCTCTGGTCACCGACTACGACACCGGTCTAAAAGATGTCGGGGCTAACATCCTTGACAGCATTAAACCGGTGACGGCGCAGGAAGTGCTCAAAACCTTCCAACAAAACACTGAAATTCTCAAAAAACTAATTTTAGAAATTATCAAAAAACTGCCCGAAACCAGAACCTGCCCCTGCAGCCAAGCATTAAAAAACGCATTTTTGTAATTTTTGTAATTATTATCTGACATCGAATGTTGACATCGGATGTCAACAGACATCTACCGTCTTTTTGCTTTGATTTGACATTGATTCTGGCTTTGTGGTAAAATAAAATTAAGTACTTTGACATAACCTCCATTTCTAACAAAGGAGGTGCAGACATAAGGATGAGGCAAAGAGGGCTTATATGGGACACTTGAAGAGGAAAGCCAAGGATTGGCGAGAATACCTTTTTAGATCTGAGAAACGGAAAAGAGAATCGCAGAAAAGACAAAAAAGGTATTTGAAACAGGGGGGAGACCCCCGCCGCGTATCGAACTAGAGCTGAATAGTTTTGGAATAGTTCTTTGGAGCGCGGGGAAGCCCAGCTTCCTGGTTAGCTGGAGTGAATAAGTGGCAATCCGGTCAGGTGCCCGGGGAATGCCCTGCCACTGGCTCTGCCCCGGTTCCCTGCGCTCCCTCATTTACGGCGTATCCTACAAGGCGATGTCAATGACACCGCCTCTTGTTTTTTTGTGGATTTGTGATATTGTATAGGCAACATGAACGGTGGTAATTTTACACGCAAAGCTCAAGAAGCAATAATGATGGCTCAGTCCTTGGCACGGCAGGCCGGGCAGCAACAGATTGATGCCTTGCATTTACTCTCTGTCTTGCTTTTCCAGGAAGGGACAGTGGTTTTGAATTTGCTTCAGAAATTGGGCGTGGATATAGAAAATCTTAAACGGAAAGTAGCCGGGGCTTTGCATACCATTCCCACCGCGACTACTCCCCGAAGTTTTGGCCAGTTTTATTTAACCCAGGATATGGCCAAGGTGCTGGATGGCGCACGACAGGAGTCAATGAAGATGGGCGATGAGTTTATTTCAGTGGAGCATCTGTTTTTGGCTTTACTCTCAAGCCAGACCAAAGCCAGAGAGGTCTTGGACAGGGTCTCCTTTTCCCAGGGAGGAGGAGTTTCTACTTTAGAAACAGGCAAACTTGATTACCAGACCTGTTTGAAAGTGATCTCTCAAATACGAGGAGGAGCCAGAATAACTGACCCTGAGCCAGAATCAAAATATCAAGTGGTGCAGAAATATGCGCGCAATTTAACCTTGCTGGCTCGACAGAAGAAGTTAGACCCGGTTATTGGTAGAGAAGATGAAATTCGCCGCTTAATGCAGGTGCTCAACCGCAGAACAAAAAATAACCCGGTTTTAATTGGCGAGGCCGGCGTGGGCAAAACAGCCATTGTGGAGGGTTTGGCTCAAAAAATTGTCAAAGGTGATGTGCCTGAGTCCTTAAAGGAAAAAGAGGTTATTGGCTTAGATTTAGGCGCTTTAGTGGCCGGCACCAGATATCGGGGAGAGTTTGAAGATAGAATAAAGGCCTTCTTAAGAGAGATTCATCAGGCCGCGGGTAAATATGTTTTGTTTATTGACGAGCTGCACACTCTAGTGGGCGCTGGGGCGGCTGAGGGCGCCATTGATGCTTCCAATCTTTTAAAACCAGCTTTAGCTCGAGGCGAATTAAGAGCCATCGGAGCCACCACCTTAAAAGAATATCAAAAATATGTGGAGAGAGACCCAGCTTTAGAAAGAAGATTTCAGCCCATTTATGTTAGCGAGCCCTCGGTTGAGGACACCATGGCCATTTTAAGGGGGATTAAAGAAAGGTACGAGGTTCATCATGGGGTGAGAATAAAAGATTCTGCCTTAAAAGCAGCTGCTGAATTAGCCAGCCGCTATATCACTGACAGATTTCTGCCTGATAAAGCCGTGGACTTGATGGATGAAGCCGCCTCGGCCCTAAGATTGGAAATTGAATCAGAACCAGCCCCTTTAGAAGAATTAAAGATGGAAATGCAAAAATTGGCAATTGAAAAAGAGGCCTTGAAAAAAGAAAATGAACCCCTTAATAAAAAGAGATTACTGGCGCTTAATCGTGCCTTAGCTGATGTTAAAGAAAAGGCCCAAACCCTGGAATTGAAATGGAAAACAGAAAAAGATTTGATTACCAAGATTAGAGAACTGAAAAAAGAAATTGACCAGCTTTCTTTGCAATCAGAAATTGCCCAAAGACAGGCCAACCTGCAAAAGGTGGCTGAGATTAAATATGGCCAGATTCCCTCTCTTTTAAAAGAGGTCAGGGAAACAGAGAAGAGGTTGGTTAAAATTCAGAAAAAGCACCAGATTTTAAAGGAAGAGGTGGGTGAGGAGGATGTGGCTCAGGTTGTTTCTCGCTGGACCGGCATTCCCGTCACCCGCTTGATAGAGGAAGAGGCCAAAAAATTAAAGAAAATGGAAAGAATTATCATGAAGCGGGTCATTGGCCAGAAAAAGGCCATTGTTGCTGTTTCCAATGCCATTCGCCGCAACCGGGCTGGCATCTCAGAGGAACAACGACCTATGGGCTCTTTCCTCTTTTTGGGTCCCACCGGTGTGGGCAAAACCGAGACCGCTCGGGCCGTGGCTGATTTTTTATTCAATGACGAAAATGCCCTGGTGCGGCTGGATATGTCAGAGTATATGGAGCGCCATACTGTTTCTAAGATTATTGGCTCTCCTCCCGGCTATGTTGGTTATGAGGAGGGAGGTCAACTGACCGAGAAGATGCGACGTCGGCCCTACAGCGTCATTTTACTGGATGAGATTGAAAAAGCCCATCCCGAAGTTTTTAATATTTTACTGCAAATTATGGAAGATGGGAGATTGACCGATGCCAAGGGCAGGACTGCCTCTTTTAAAAATAGCATTTTGATTATGACCTCTAATATTGGCTCAGAATACATTGCTCAAATGGGTTCTTTGGGTTTTTTGGCCGAGAAAGAAGAAACAGCCACGCCCAAGAATTTAAAAGAAAAAGTGTTTGAGGAGCTGAAAAAGGAGTTTCGGCCAGAGTTTTTAAACAGAATTGATGAAACCATTATTTTTAACTATTTAGGCAAACCAGAGATTAGAAAAATTGTTGAGCTGGAATTGGCAAAGGTGGGTCAGCGCTTAAAGTCAAAAGAGATGACCATCAGGGTTCCTGAAAAGGCCAAAGAATTTTTGGCTGAAAAGGGCTTTGATATCAATTTTGGGGCTCGGCCTTTGAAAAGGGTTATTCAGCGCTTAATTCTTGACCCTCTGGCTCTAAAAATCATTGCAGGCGATGTTAGACAAGGAGACAATGTTATGATTGACCTTGAACAAGAGCAGATTATCCTTAGAACTCCCCGCGACATGCTCAGCCAACAAAAGCAACGCGAGCAAGTCACAGTTTAAATATTCTCCCTTACCAAAAAATCGCCTTTCAGGCGATTTTTTGGTAGAATAAAATTAAGATGTACCAATACGCTTACTTAATTGGCAACTTATTTTGTGCCATTGTTTGGCTGGTTTTGTTTTTGTCTCGAAAGGATTTAAGGAAAGAAATGTTGGTCATGAGTTTGATTATCGGCCCAGCTGGACCCTTGTCTGAATATTGGTATCTTAAAGATTATTGGCAGCCAGAAATAATTTTTGGTTGGAAGGTTGGCATAGAAGATTTCCTTTTTGCTTTTTTTATTGGCGGCATTGGTGCAGTAGTTTACGAAGTGTTTTTAGGTAAACACTTAAAAAGAGACAAGAGATATAAATCAGGCAAGTGGATGTTTTTTGTCTTGCCAGTTATTGGTTTAGCCGTTCTAATCAGCCTCAATTCTCTTTTAAGGATAAACTCAATTTATGCCAGCTCATTAGGATTTTCCGTCTGCGCTGTTATTATTTGGGCTATCAGACCAGATTTGATAAAAGATTCCCTCTTGAGCGGAATTTTTGCTGGCTTGTTAATATTTATTTTTTATTCAGTTTTTTTCTTAAAAATCTACCCTAATATCGTCAATGATTGGTGGATGCTTTCTAATATTTCAGGCATTATTATTTTAGGAATACCCCTAGAAGAAATACTCTGGGTTTTTTGTTGGGGCTTAATCGCCGGCCCCCTCTATGAATTCTGGCAGGGATACAGATTGATAGGAAAGAGACAGTAATGTGTCCGATAAATAATCCCGGGCACATTTTTAATTGGGACAAGTTATCCACTTGTCAAATAGTTGGGAAGCTTGTATGATTGAAGAGTAGGGAGATTGTCCGAGAAGCCATCTCGGACAGCTTTTATGCCTATAAAACGCCCACAATTTGCTGACGGGGAAATTTACCATGTTATACTCAGAGGTATTGCCGGCCAGAAAACTTTTTTAGAAAAAAGGGATTATTTGAGATATCTTTTTAGTTTACACATATTTAATAATAAAGGGAGGGTTATTAAGCCCTTTAGGCCTGTCCGAGATGGCTTCTCGGACAGATTATTAATTAGGGGGCCGGATTTGGAAAAGCCGAGAGAGTTATTGATTGAGATTTTAGGGCTTTGTTTAATGCCCAATCATATTCATTTACTGGTTCGGCAGGTTGTTGAAAATGGTATTTCTTTGTTTTTTCAGAAAATGGGTGGTTATTCCAGTTATTTCAACAAAAAATATGAGCGGTTTGGCTCCTTGTTTCAGCGGCCGTTTAAGGCAGTGCTTATTAAAACTGACGACCAATTGCTCATTGCTATTACCTATATCCATATGAATCCAATTGATTTAATTGAGCCCAATTGGAAAATTAGAGGCATTGCCAATCCTCAAAAAGTTATGGAATTTTTAGAATCGTATCTTTGGTCAAGCTATCCTTATTATTTGGGAAAAGAGAACTTTTCCTGGTTAATTGATTCTTTATTTTTAAAGAAAATTTTGAAGAGTCCTGAGGATTTCCGAAATTTTGTTAAAGCGCGAGTTCTCTATAAGGCAAGATTAAATGACTTTTTAGGTGCGTTACAAGATTTTTCTTTGACTTTAGAATAAAAAAGAATGGTGTTCGAGATGTCCAAGATGGCTTCTCGGACAAGTTATCCACAGTTGAAAAGTTCTTGAGGGGGTTGTATGATTAGAAAATGAGCAAGAAAATTGTTATTTTGGTTGTTTTTGTCCTACTCCTCATAATTGGAGGGGTTTTTTATTGGCAGAAGATTAGGACAATAAAGGGAAGTCCGGACGATTATGTGATTAAAGAGACGGCCGAGGGGACAATAGTGGAGAATAAAAAAGCCGGCTTGAGAATGAAGGTACCTGAGGGATGGCAAGTTGAAAAAATAGAGGTTATGGAGGGGTCTGTGGTTTTTTATAGTCCAGATGCCGAGGGAGTTAGGACAGGGAAGGTAAGGCCGCCGTTGAAAAAGGGGTGTTTGATAGAAACCGCAGTGGCTTATAGAAAAATGAGTTTTAGCAAGATTAAAGAGGAAATAGAAGAAGGTCATAAATGGTTGGCCATAGTTTCGGACGTCTTTAAGATGATAGGAGTGAACAACTATCCGGCTCTTAAAAACACCTATGATTGCCTAGAATTAGGCCCTTCTATAGATGTTTATATCCCGCTCGATAGTAAATTATATGATTTAGGCATCTCTGTTGCTCCCGGTGATAAAGAAAGATGCTTTCAAGAGTTTGATAAATTTTTAGAAACTGTATCAATAGAATAGTCGCTGGGGGAATAGACTGTTTAATCCTTCGGATTAAACATGCTATTTTCGGCTTCAATATGCAATTTTCACGTGTTTAATCCGAAGGATTAAACACTTCATTTATTCTATGAAGAGAGCGTTTTTATATTTTTTTGGGCTAATTTTTTTAGTGGTGTTTTTGTTTTTTCCTCAAAATAGTCAAGGTCAGGAACTTGAGCTTGCCAAAGACGATACTCTTGATTTATTGAAAGCCACTCAGCAGGTTTTAATAGACAAGTGGCTTGATTTAACTACCTCAGGCAGCTTTGATGAGCCGGAAGAGCAGGCCGCCTTATTTTTGATTCGCAATGCCATTCAAAAGAGGCAATTTTCGTATTTTGTCAAGGAACTACCCAAGGAATATCTCAAGGCCCTGCTTAAAACAGCTGGTTCTTTGCTCTTTGCAGAAAAGGCCATTACTTTTATTTTAGGCGAAATTGAGAAAAAAAGCGTTAAAGAAGCGGTTGGTCTGACTACTGACTGGCTGCTGGCAAATGAAATTAGGATAGGACAGGGCAAATTGTCCTATCCTTTTGAGTCCTACAAAGGAAATTGGCAAGAACCACCTCTTCATTATTTGATTGTTTATCAAGAAGTTGGGGCAGACCCCGTTAGAGGTTTAGGGGTCGAAGAAAAAGCACAAAACGCACAAACCTCTAACGGGGCGGGAACTTGGGCAGAGGTGGCTATTGAGTTTTATTCGCCAGAACTAATGGAACCCCCGGAACCCACCGGTGCAAGTATTTTGGGCATAAGAAGGGTTCCTTGGGAATTTGCTGAGTGGAGGGCGGCGGGCAATGAGGTCTTGTTGCCTTTTATTGTCAGGATTAAGGGAAGGGTATTGAAAGACGAGGCAATAGGCTATCAATGGCAGGAAAACAGGGTGGAAATTAGTTTTTCTGAGCCAGTACCTTATTTTCCAGAGGAAAAAGACACATGGATTAGCAAAATTCCCTTTTTGGGCAGTTTTTATCGGAATTTCAAGCAAAGGTTGGTAGAACTAAAGAAGATTATGGAAAAGCTGGGGCGGCTGGGTCGCTGGGGAACAGGTTCAGTGGTTGTTCCTGAAATGGAGCCGGGAGAACAGGATTTGGCAGTTTTGGACATGGAAAAGGTAAAGGAAGTGCCTGAGGAAGAGACGGCCCCGACGGTGTTGTTGGGGCCGGAAGCGGAAGGTACTGGCGGACCCCTGCCCAGAGAGGAAATTTTAGCCCGAATTCAGGAAGAACTGGATGACATTGCCGAAGGGATTGATATCATTAACCAGGAGGTTAGGGAGTTAACTGCAGAAGAAGATGTCGGGGATGTTAGCCTCGACAGTGTTAGCCCCGACGGTTCATCTGTCTCTATTTCTGAAGAGCTGGAGGAATTTGTTGAGCAGCCTTTAGAGGAGGTAGGACCCGCCTTCGCTCCTGACGAGTCCGCCGAAGCTTTAGCGGAGGAGGAAGGAGCTACGGCGGGCAAGCAGGAGTTTTGCCAGAAAATACCTGGGGCTCAGGCAATAAGGAATAAGGTCATACTCAATGAAATTGCCTGGATGGGCACTGAGGAAAGTTATAGTAATGAGTGGATTGAGCTTAAAAATATTTCTGGGGAGACAGTTGATTTAACTGGTTGGCAGCTCTTTAATAAGGAGCAGAAAATAAAAATAATTTTTAGTCGAGATAACTTCTTGACTGGAGGGTTTTGGCTTTTAGAGAGAACTGATGATGAAACAGTGCCGGGCAAGGCGGCTGATTTGATTTATACTGGCGCGCTTAAAAATAGGGAGGAGGTCCTCTATTTATTTGACTCGGCTTGCCATCTGCAAGATAAGGTAGGGGCCTTGCCTGATTGGCCGGCTGGTGATAACAGTTCCAAGAGGACCATGGAGCGGAGGACTGATTTGACTTGGCAGACCAGCGCTGAGATTGGGGGCACGCCCAAAGCAGAAAATAGTTCGGGTTATGTTGCTGGGGGTGGTGGTGGTGGCGCGCCCCCGCCAGCAGAGCCAGAGCCGCCAGAAGAAGAACCAGAAGAAGAGCCAGAAGAACCCCAACCGGTGCCTGAAATTCTCATTACCGAGGTCCAAATTAGAGACGCCTTCTCTTCTGACCACGATTTCATTGAGCTTTACAACCTTGCCACCACTACCGTAGACATTTCGGGGCTCCAATTGAAAAAGAAGAGTTCTACTGGCGAAGAATGTTCTGTTCGGGTTTTCCCGAGCGGGAGCCAAATTCTTTCCCAAAGCTATTTTCTCTGGGCCAATTCTGCCTACGTCTCCTCCAGCCAAATTTCAGCTGATTTAGTGAACACTACCTCAAGTCAGACCTTAGCCAAAAACAACAGCCTGGCCTTATTGAATCAAGACAAAAGTATTATTGATGCAGTAGCCTGGGGCAGCAGCACAGACCCTTTCTTAGAAGGTCTTCCCTTTTCCCAAAATCCCGAACACACTCAAACCTTAGGCCGAAAATGGTCAACCTCTACCCAGACCTATATTGACACTGATAATAATGCTGAGGATTTTGAACTGCAAGAACCCACGCCTGGTGCTGAAAATAAGCCGAAAACAGAGGGCGGCGGCTCTGGCGGCGAGGAGGAGGGCGAAGACGAGGAGCCAGAGCCGCCAGAGCCGCCGCCAGAAAACCAGGCACCCACAGCCCTTTTCACCTTTTCCCCGCAAAACCCATTCGTGGGGCAAGAAACTTTCTTCAATGCTGCTTCTTCTACTGACCCGGACGGCCAAATTACCGCTTATTTTTGGGATTTTGGCGATAACGCTACCACCACCACGTCCCAGGCCACAACCACTCATTCTTTTGCTAGCTCAACCCCCTATCTTATTAGCCTTAAAGTTATTGATGATGATGGCGCTTTCAGCACGCCGGCTACCACCACCATAACCGTGAGCGGCGACTCTGGCGGCGAGGAAGAGGGCGAAGACGAGGAGCCAGAGCCGCCAGAGCCGCCGCCAGAAACCCCCACCCTCTCAGTCGTCATCAACGAAATCGCCTGGATGGGCACCAAGGCCAACCCAGCTGACGAATGGCTGGAGTTGTATAACAATGCCTCAACTGAAATTGACTTGAATAATTGGACCCTTACTTGGAGCCATGGGACAACTACCCATTCCCTTACTTTCTCTACCTCCACTGGCGCGCTCACAACTACTATCCCGGCCGCGGGCTTTTACCTGCTGGAGCGCACTGATGACACCACTATCAGCGATATCTCAGCTGACCTCATCTATACCGGCGGCCTCCACAATGATGGCGAAAAATTAGAATTAAGAGATACTCAGGGTAATCTAATTGACCAAGTTGATTGTTCAAATGCCTGGTTCGCCGGAGAAAATAAAAAAGAAGGCAACAAATGGCTGCGCATCTCCATGGAAAGAATTAACTCCACCTTTACTGGCGCTACTTCCACTAATTGGGCCAGTAACAATCGCATTACTAAAAACGGCCGAGACGCCAGCAACGACCCCCTCAACGCCACGCCCAAAGCAGAAAACAGCGTCTCCAAATCCCAAACCGAAATTTCCGGCCAAGCAACCTACCCCATCCTGACCTATCTGGGCAGTCCCTATATTGTCACTGGCACCTTAACTGTCCCTCAGGACAAAACCCTGACCATTGAGCCGGGGGTAACCTTAAAATTTGATGCTTCGGTGCGTATGATAGTTCAAGGAAAATTAGAAGCAATTGGCAAGGAAGAGGAAGAAAATAAAATTGTTTTTGTTGCCAATTCTGATTCTCCCTGGCCAAACTATTGGCAAGGCATTTACTTTCTTAACAGTGCCGGATCTAAATTAGAAAATGTAATTGTCAGATATGGAGGAAAAATTTATATACCCTTTTACGAACTCCCTAATTTTTGGGCTGGCCTCCAGGTTGAAAATAGTGAGATTTCAATTCAAAATTCCCTAATTGAAAATTGCCTTCCCGGAGGCCTCTGGCTAAATAACTCCACCAGCACAGTAGAAAATGTAGAATTTTCCAATATTAAAGATCAAGATTCGCCTTATTTTCATAATACAGCTGCTCTCTGGATTCAAGGAGGAAAAGCTCTTATTAAAAATTCAATCTTCCGAGAAAATACAATTGGCCTTAAAATTAAGGGAGGGGCCTGTCCCCAAATTGAAAATAATATTTTTGAAGGAAATGAAACTCCAATCTATCTTCAAGGTGTTTCCTATCCAATTTTTTCAAGCAATCAAGCTCATAATAATGACTTGAACGGAATTTTTGCTGATGCCAGCACCATAATTTCTGATATAGTTTGGTCCGCAGATTTGCCTTATATAATAAAGGACAAATCCATTGAAGCTGGAGCAACCCTGACCTTAAAGGCGGGAACCCAGCTTCAATTGAAAAATGGGGGACATTTGACAATTGATGGGAATTTGATAACCGAGGGAACCTCAACCAAGCCAGTTTTAATTACCTCTCTTTCTGATAGCCCGTCAGCCCATTGGCAACGTTTAGCTTTTTATTCTTCAGGTTCTGTTTTAGATGGAGCTATAATTAGATATGGTGGGGGAGGTTGTGATGCGGGTTATTGTTGGGGAGCGATTACTCAATCAAAAGATGTTGAAATTGAAATTAAAAATTCTATAATTGAAAATAATACCTGGGGAATTTTTAGCAATGAAGCAAAATGTGAAAAAGTTTTTGAAAAAATTAAAATAGAAAATACTATTTTCAGGGAAAACAAATTCAATATTCGTCGGCCTTATGGAGAATGTTTTCCATAAAATTTGCATTAAAAATCTATGGACAAAAACTATCTCATCCAATTAACCAATAAACTTTATCGCTTGACCCTGCTTTTTCCCAAAAAAGAGCCCTTGCGCTACAAAATGCGCGAAATAGCCAACGAAATTTTAGCCGACATTGTAGCCGAGAAGGAGAATCTCCACCGTGGTAAAAAACCCACGATCGTAGGAATTTTACCACGGCTGGAAACTTTAGACAGTTTTTTTGAGGTGGCCAAGGCGCAGAACTGGGTCAAGGCAGAGGAAATCTTGAATCTTCAGCAGGAATATAGTAAGGTAAAACAAGAATATAGTAAGGGTAAAGAAAAGATTCACCTTGTTAGATCCCGCGAAAGGGAAATTCCGCCAGAACCAACAAGTAGTCTGTTGACATCGGATGTCAACAGAGATGTCAACAGACAACCACAGGCCAGCCTGAACGATCGCCACCGAACAATCCTTGACTTCTTAAAAGAAAACGGCCAGGCCCAGGTAGGACATTTGACAAAGGTTCTTTCCCAAGTAACCAAAAGAACCCTGAGAAGGGATTTTAAAGATTTATTAAACCAGGGCCTGATTGAGAGGATGGGCGATAAGAATGAAACCTATTACCGGTTAAAATGAGAAATCCTAGGAAAAAATTTGCCAAAATTTACGATAAATATATTGAAAAAATATATCGTTTTATTTTTTTAAAGGTTAATTCCCCAGAAATAGCTGAGGATTTGTCTTCCGAGACCTTTTTGAGGGGGTGGAAAGCCTTTCAAAACCCAAAAAAAATTAAAAATCCTCAGGCCTTTTTGTATAAAATTGCCAGAAACTTAGTTATTGACCATTACCGGGAAAAAGGCAAGGCCCAGATTATTTCAGCTGAATATGCTTCTATTATTGACCCATGCCAAGATTTAGCCGAAAAAGCTATGTTGACATCGGATGTCAACAGCATTAGACAGGCCTTGGTCAACGTAAAACCCGATTACCAAGATATCATCATCTGGCGCTATTTAGATGAGATGTCTATTTCAGAAATAGCCCAAGCTTTAGATAGGACAGACGGCGCAACCCGTGTCCTACTTCATCGGGCAATGAAAGCCTTACGGACAACAATGGCAGGAGGTGAAGAAAATTGAAACTGAAAAGATGGCTAGGGAAAATTTTCTTGTGTCTCATATTGAAGATCCTAAGCATGGCCGTGGAGGAAACAAAACGTCCATTTTGTGGTAAAAAACATGCTATGGGAGCATTTGTTCCTTTTAGGTGTCCTAAATAGTCAAGGAAATAGGATCAATCCTATTTTCCCCAAAAAGCGCTAAGCTTTCAAGGGCCGTTTACCCCACAGCCCCTTTCTTTTTGCTTTACGTCTGTTGACATCGGATGTCAACAGCGAGTATAATGTAAAATAGGTAAAATAGACAGACGTATGTATCGAGAATTTGCCATAGGAGAATATTATCATGTGTATAACCGCGGCAATCGCAAGGAGATAATATTCTATAACGAAAAAGATATGTGGCGTTTTTTACAAACTCTCCGTTTTTTTAATGACACGCGTTCTTCTCTTAATGTCCTCCGTCAACTGTTGACATCCGATGTCAACAGACCTGTCCATAGGACAAGTTCGGTATTTGAGTTGGGCTGGCCGCCTAAGTGGCCAGAACAAGAGCCCTTGGTCATAATTTTGTGCTATTGTTTAGTTCCCAACCATTTCCATTTGTTATTAAAAGAAATTCGGGAAGGAGGCATCTCCAAATTTATGCAAAAAATTGGTATTGGTTTTTCAAAATATTCCAATATAAAATATGACAATGTGGGCAGCCTTTTCCAAGGACCTTATCAAGTCAAATTAATCGAAGAGCAGAGATATTTAGAATATTTAATGGTCTATATCCAAGTCATCAATGTCTTAGAGTTATTCCCCGGAGGCCTTGAGGCAGCCCTAAAAGACCCTAAAAAAGGCATGGTTTTTGTGGATAATTATATTTTCTCCAGCCACCCTGATTATGCTGGGTTGCGAAACTCTCTAATTGTTGGCAAAGACATTTTAGGGAAAATATTCCTCACCTCAGCCCATTACAATCAATTCGTCCGCCAAACCCTCTTAGGTAAAAGAACCCAAGACATCACCCAATTTTTAGGTGATTTAACCTTAGAATAGCTGTTGACATCGGATGTCAACATCGGATGTTGACCGGTTTAGGAAAAGTGTAACGCAAGGGCGGTTTCTGCGTCATAATAATATAAGGGGTATCTCATAGCCGATTATGGTGACCCGATACTATGACCGAAAAAGAGGTGATTACTAAAATTCAAGAGCTAAAGCAAATTACACCCAGAGAGGACTGGGTTGTTTTGACTAAGAACCAGATTTTAATCCAGGAAATGGGTCGTGATAAAAAACCTACGATCGTAGGTTTTTTATCACGGTTTAATTTTCGCTGGGTTTTGCTTCCGGCTTTTTCTTTTTGTCTAATTTTAGGCATTTTTGCCCTGTCGCAAAGTTCTTTGCCCGGCGACTCGCTTTATCCCCTTAAAAAAATGACTGAAAAAAGCCGGGTCCTTTTTATTTCCCAGGAACAAAAACCAAAACTCAATCTGGAACTGGCCAATAAGCGACTGCAAGATTTGACCAAGATTGTCCAGAATAATGATGTCAAAAAGCTGGCCCCAGCCATTAAGGAATTTCAGGCCAATATTTCTGAGGCAGTCAAAAATTTGAGCAAAATAAAGGCCACTAGCTCTGACCCGGTTATGATTAAGAAAATTGTGGAAGAGACCAAAAAATTGGAGGAAAATAAACAAAAAGTAGAGGCCTTGGGCGTGAAGGTGGGCGATACTGAAGAATTAGACAATGCCTTATCTCAGTGGAGGGCTCGCCTGGTGGAAAGCGAAATTAAAGAAATGGAAGGTAAAGAACTATCTGAAAATCAGCAGCAAATTTTGGCTGAAATAAAACAAGATTTTGAGAATGGAGATTATTCTTCTGCTTTGGAAAAGATTTTATTATTGAGTTATCCACAGGACAAATAAGCACAATTAGGTATAATAAGAACATGCCTCGCTAACGCTCGGCATAACCTTGATTCGCTAAGGTATAAATATATATTCTTGAATTAATGGAAAGTCGCGATTCTCGTGGCCCTTACGTAAGGTCGCGAACACAAGGTCGACGCGACGAAAAAAATAATAACACAATTAAAGATTGATTAATTACATGTCTAATTTGAAAAGAAAGATTGTTGCAGTTGTTACAGTTTTGACTGTGGCCGGTTTTGTTGCTGGACCTAGTATGGCTCAAGCAACTACCATAGAAGACCTTTTAGCTCAGATTGCTGAATATCAGGCCCTATTGGATGAATTAACAGCCCAGGTAGCTGAACTCCAAGGCGAGACCGCTACTCCGGCTATTTCCGGTTGTCTCATTACTGAATTTACCCGCAATCTCCAACAGGGTATGTCTGGCGACGATGTCAACTGCCTGCAGATTGTTTTGAACTCTGATTCAGAAACCCAGTTGGCTGCCTCTGGCGTTGGTTCTCCTGGTTCAGAAACCAGCTATTTTGGTCCTTTGACCAAGGCAGCGGTTATTGTTTTCCAGGAACTCTACGCTGACGAGGTTTTGGCCTCTTGGGGTTTGACCTCAGGCACCGGTTTTGTTGGTTCCACCACCAGAGCCAAGTTGAATTCTCTTTTGACAGCAGCTCCAGAGGTAGTGGAATGTGAGACCGACGCTGATTGCGCCAGCGGCCAAGTTTGCGAAGACAGCGTCTGCGTGGCCGCTCCCACCGTAGAAGAAGCCGAGGGCTTTACCGTAGCTTTAGCCGTGGACACCCCGGCCTTAGGAGCTGTGGCTGTGGGAGCTTACAATGTCGTCTTTACCAAGTTAAAGTTCCTTTCTGACACTGATTGCACCATCACGGCCATTGCGGTTAAAAGAAATGGCGTTTCCGATGATAATGATGTGACCGATGTCAGACTCTTTGAAGACAGCACTCAGTTGGGCACGGCTCAGGCCTTAAATACCATTACCCATAAAGCCACCTTTTCAGGACTTTCTTGGGCTTTAACCGCCAATATACCCCAATACCTGACCATCAAGGCCAGTATTAATTCCAGTTCTACTGAAGCTCAGGCCGGCAATACCATTAATTTTGGCATTGTGGCAGCTGGAGATGTGGTTACCACTGAAGGCCTGACCATAGAAGGAGTGCCAGTTTACGGCAATGCCAAGACCATTGCCGGTGTTTCAGTTGGCGTATTGGATGTGGATGGAAAGTACTGGACACAGTCCTCTGATACCTCAATTACCGGCGATGTCATTTCTGGAGCCACTGATCAGAATGTGGGTACTTTCGCCTTTACTGCTTCTTCAGCTGAGGGCTTTGACGTAACCGAGGTTATTCTCACGGAAGTGGGGACTTCGGTTGGCACTGATATTTCCAATATCACCTTGAAGTATTTAGGCGAGACCATTGCCACGGTCGCTGAATTAGATGCTGATGATGAGGCCGTGTTCCAAGGCGACCCTCTCTTTACTCTTAGAGCCGGTGTGGCCAAAGACATTGATGTTTACGTTGACATTGGTTCGGGCGTTATTTCAGAAAGAACCGTCAAGTTTGAGGTTACTGAGGCGCCTGATATTACTGCCTTTGGTCAAAATACCGGAGGAGCCGTGGTTATTACCTGGAACAGTGGTAATACCTTTATTATCCAACGTAGCAAGGAAATGACCATTAAGCAGGGGACTTTGAGGGTGGCTTTAGACACAGCTACCAATCCTTCTGACCAGTACTATACCATTGGCGCCACTCAGGAAGTTATCACCAGCTTTAAGTTTAGTGCCGGAAGCAGAGAAGGAGTTAAGATTACCAAACTGAAAGTGACCGAAGGCGGCACCATTTCTGATACTGAATATCAGAGTGTTCAGCTTTATATTGACGGCGCTGAGACCTCAACCGGTCATGTGGGCAGTATTTCCAGTGGACTCATTACTTTTACTGATTCCGATGGCTTATTCACTGTGCCCAAATCAGCTAATACAGTGGTTACTGTCAAAGCCGACATTACCACCGCTGCTGATGGCGGAGATAAGATCAAAATGTATATTTCTGCCATCACCAACATTACCATGAAGGGCGCTGAGTCCGATGCTAAAATCTACTCCGATTCTAGCCATGTTGTCCTTTCCGGTGTTGGTTCTAGCGATGTCTCCGAGCACGAGATTAAGGGCCAGGGTAATTTAACTGTTTCCGCAGCTCCGGACAACCCCGCGGGCATGAGCATTACCTTGGGAGATGACGACTTGACTGTCTTCAAATTCAGATTAACTGCTGGATATGAAGATATTTTGGTTTCTTCCATCAAAGCATGGATCTTTAACGATAGTTCTATCAGTTTGACTGAGGATGACAAAGAAGCGACCAGCACGGGCGATATTGCCAATGTTAAGCTTTATGATGGCGCAACTTTGCTCAATGAACAAAGCAGCCCTTCAGAAGGATATGTTATTTTCAGCACCAACTTTACTGTGACCAAGGATATTCCCAAGACCCTGAGTGTGGTCTGTGATGTTCCGGTGGGCAGTACTTTGCAGTATTTGGGAATGAGCGTGGGAGATGACACCGGCGGCGCCGACGCGGATACCGACATAACCAGTTATGGCGTCAGTTCGGCCAAGAACATTACGGAGACCGGAGGCGCAGTCAGTAATGTCTTCACCTTAGCTGCTCCTGCCTTAGCCGTTACCGCTGCTGCATCCCCACCGGGCCAATACAAAGTGACCAATACTTCAGGTGCTTGGTTAGGAAGATTACAGTTAGCTGGTACCAATGAAGCCATTAAGGTGACCCGGGTGATTATTACCGCGGCCACCAACACTAACTTGACGACTGATGACAGTGATGCTTCAACCAACTTTTCCAATGTTTACCTCAAGGTAGGCGGCGTGGATGTTGCCGGACCCAAACCCTTTGTCAATGCCGGAGGTTCAGAAAACAAAGATATAGCCACCTTTAGCGGCATTGAGGGCTTAGAAATCCCCAAAGACCAGACCGTGTCTTTAGACATCTATGCTGATATCGTGGGCACTGATGCTGGTCCCTGGTACTTTGGCCATGCTTCCGCTACTGACATTGTTGGTTCAGGTTTATCTTCCAATACCGGAGTGAATTCTAGCGGCACGAGCAAGAGAAGTCAGGACACAACCATTATATCAGCCGGCACCTTGACCGTTTCGGTTGATGCTGACACGCCCATTGCCGCTAATAACGCTGTGGGCTTAGCTGGTAAGACCGGAGTTGACCTTGCCAAGATTAAGTTTGAGGCCTTGTATGAGGATATCAGGATTAAGACCCTGAAACTTACCCTCATTACTTCAGGAGGTCTTACGCCTGCAAATTCTGCCACCACCACGGCCGGCAGCTATGACTTTAATATAGTTTATCTTTACGATGGCACTGAAGAATTGGCCTCGCAGCCTATTACTGACTCCACCGTCCTCTTTACCAAGGACATTGGTCTCTTTACCGTTCCCAATGGCGGCGATAAGGTCATTACTGTTAAAGCCGACCTCTATGGCTTGACCAGCGGAGCTTTCTCTGGTGATTCACCGGTTCTCTACATTACCCAACTTCAAGACACCACCAATATCCTGATACCCGAAGGCGCGAGCAGTAATGCTTCCACCACAGTGACTGACGGCACGCCCAATCCAGAGGACTACAGCAAGTTTGGCGCTCAGTGGATGTACAGGACCATTATCACCGTAGACAAGAATGCTTCCAGTCCATCTGGTGCGGCCACGGCTGGTAATGGCGCTGAGGTCTTGAGATTTGATGTCACGGCCGATGCTCAAGCTGACCCGGTGGTCAATACCGTGGCCTTAACTGTTTCTGGTTCAGCCGACCTCAGTACCGCAGCCAATGGCTATGCCTATCTCTGCGATGCGGCTAAAACCAATTGTGCAGTCAATTATTTGGCTCGAGAGGGGTATGTCGCTGCTATTAACCAAGACTACCAGGGGGGCATAGCTGGTTTTGCTACCAGTAGTAGTTCCACTGGCTTTGACGGCATTCCAATTGGCGCTACTCTGCACATCTATTCTACTAGTACTGTTTCTAGTGGGGCGTGGTATAGCGAAACGGTTCTGGCTGCTTCCTCCACTGATGCTGGTGTGAATACGCTTATCTTCACTACCACCACTCTGACCACAGCTTTAAGCTATCATGACGATGTTTACTACCAGCCCTTACAGCCGGGCCCAGGCAAGCTTTACTTTGGCGCTATGACTACCTTGACTTCCAGCACATGTAGTAGTGGCAAGATTATCCGTGTGACCAGCGCTGATGGCTTTGCCGTAGGTGACACCATTCGCATCAAGGGTTACGATTCCAGTGGCAATGCCACTACCAGCGAGGGGACAATGACCATTGAAGGGATTCCTGAATTGGCTAACCAGTTGTTAGTAGATAATATTGATGGCGCCTTTGACTACGACTACAACGTTACTGGCGGCGCTACTGATGCCAAGATAGGCCAGGCAATTGTCTATACAGTGGCTGCGGCCAACAATATTGAAGAAGCCATTAGTAAGGGAAAGACCAAGACCTTTGTTGTCAAAGGTGACACCACCGGCGCTGACGCTACAGCCAATTGGACCATCAGAACCAGTATTGCCAATGTCTCTGATTTGACCTGGGATGATAAATACCAGTTTATGATTGACGCTCGCACCCTGAACCTGCCCATAACTGGCGGCACCCTAAGATACTAATCTTTCTGTAACTTCTTATTCACCCGTCTTTCCTTGTGGACGAAAACCCCCTCACTCTATTAGAGTGAGGGGGTTTTGTTTTCTTTTAATTTCTGCTACAATAAATACATATGAAAAACCCAACCATTTTTTTAATCATCACCCTACTTTTATTTCCCCAAATTATCCTTGCCTTTACTGTTCCCCAAATTACCAATCACGGCGCGCCCCAGGCCTATTTCTATCCCCAGGAATTTGATAAATTGGTTTTGGATATAACCATTCCCAGCGGCACAGACGGCGAAGACAAACTATTAGCCATTACTTTTCAGAACCAGGGCACAGCCCACAATTTAACAGAGATTTCAAAAATTATTTTGTGGCAGGACTCTGGAGAGCAGGGTTTTCAAGGTATGGGTATTGATGAAAAAATAGGGACATGCACCTTTTTTAGCAATGAAAAGGGTTGGTATTTAGATGATTTAGAGGTTGTTATCCCAGAACAGGGGCAGAGATTTTTTGTTAGTTTGGAAATTTATCGTACCCCCACCCGCTATAAAACCTTGCAGATGAAAATCCCTGTTTTGCAGGACCTAAACCAGAATGGGCAATTTGAGCCAGAAGATGCCGGCATCTTTTTGGCCTCTCAAAACAATGGCCCCCAAGATAATTATTTGCTCAATCCTTATGTCCAGACCATCCGTACTTTTGTTATTGATGACCTCCCACCCAAAGTAGTTATCACGGACCCCTTGAATAATACCACCCTTTCTACCACCACTTATAAGATTTTGGGCGTAGGCCGCGACCAGGGTGGCTCCACCCCCCAATGGGTAAAAATAGGCATAGACGATACTTGGTATGATGTCTTTCCAACCAGTGATAATTATGCTACCTGGGAATATGTTTGGCAGGATATTCAGGAGGGAACTTATACTTTAAAGACCCAGGCCAGAGATTGGATTGGTAATACAGGAATTTCAGAAGAAATAACAATTACTGTTGAGTTTCCCAAAGAAGAACCCGAACCCGAACCTGAACCTGAACCTGAACCTGTTGAGGAGCCAGAAGCAGAAGCAGAAGCAGAAGCAGAAGCAGAGGTAACAGAAGAAGAACTCCAAGCCAAGATTGAAGAACTTAAAGAGAAAATCCGGGAACTCCTGGCGCAGATTATTCAAATCATCCAAGCCCAAATCGCTGGACTTCGCGCACAACTATAACCCTTATCACCCTTATCAACCCTTATGAAAACCAAAACAAACATTATTCTCATGCTAGCCTTGTTCCTGGCACTTCCTTTGGTAGTCAGTGCCGATTACGGTGGCCAGCAAACCTCTTTTTTTGTTGACTCTGATTACGATTTATTGGGCAGAGAAAAGTTGACCGCCACCCTTATCAGGATCAGTCCCCATCTTTATTTTTACCTTGATAATAACTGGTGGTCAGCGGTCAGCGCAGCCAAGCAAAGCGAAATTAAAACAGCCCTTCAGAATTTAGAAGAGGAATTTGAGAAAACAATTTATCCAATTTTAACCGCAGCTTTTGGAACAGAATGGAGACCAGGCATTGATAAAGACGTCCACCTAATCATTTTAATTCATCCCATTGAGGAACAGGCCGGCGGCTATATCAGCACTGGAGATGAGTATTCTAAATTGCAGGTGCCCAATTCCAATCAGAGAGAAATGATTTATCTCAATTCAAAATACATTACCTCTCCTTTGGCCAAATCTTTTTTAGCCCATGAATTCACCCATTTAATTACTTTCAATCAAAAAGAAGTAAAAAGAGGAGTAACCGAAGAAATTTGGCTCAATGAGGGAAGAGCCGAATATGCCCCCACTTTGCTGGGATACGACAGTCCTTATATTGGCAGCAATCTGCAAACAAGAGTGAGAGATTTTTTACAAAATCCGCAGGACTCTTTAACTGAATGGAGAAATGACAAAGCCGACTACGGGGTCTTAAATCTATTTATCCAGTATTTAGTTGATTACTACGGAATTGAAATCTTAGTTGATTCTCTTCATTCAAAAAAGATAGGCATTCCCTCTCTTAATGAGGCCTTAGCCAAAAATGGCTATGACCAGGACTTTTCCCAAATTTTCACTGACTGGACCATAGCTGTCCTCTTAAATGATTGTTCTATTAAACACCCGATGTTAAGCGAGCAAAGCGAGACAACATCGGGTGTTGAATCTCCTTATTGCTACCTAAACCCAAATTTAAAAAATGTGCGGGTTTCCCCTTCACTTAATTTTTTGCCTTTTGTCAAAAAGACGACTCTGGCAGTAACGGCCACCAGCAAAAATTGGGCCGCTAATTGGTACAAATTTATTGGGGGCCAAGGCGATTTAAAACTGGAGTTTATTGGCTATCCTGATATTACTTTCAAAATCCCCTATTTGACCCAGGACTTAGCCGGAGAATATTCTCTTGACTTTTTTGAACTTGATGAACATCAACAGGGTCAGATTCTGATTCCTGATTTTGGGCAAAAGATTACTTCTTTGGTCATTATTCCCTCAATTCAGAGTAAAATGTCTGGCTTTGATGCTGATGAGGACTCTTATTCTTTTTTTTGGTCTGTCTCCAGCGAGGAGGAATCAAATACCCCACCTAATGAAGAAGAAGAACCAGCTGAAGACATCCAGTCCCTCCTTGAAAAGATTAGTTTCTTAGAAAAACAATTGACTCTTTTAAGAGCCCAACTCAAAACCCAGCTGGCCCCCACACCTCTGGAGGTGTGGGGGCTGGCCGGACCCCAGGCCTTAGAATACAATTTGCAGTATGAGGATAGGGGAGAGGAAATCAAACTTTTACAGACCTGGTTGGCTAAAGACCCCTTTGTTTATCCTGAGGGCTTGGTCACCGGCTATTTTGGCCCCCTGACCAAGGCAGCTGTCATCCGTTTTCAAGAAAGATTTCCCGAGGAAGTGCTCAGCCCCTGGGGCCTGACCCAGGGCACTGGCTTTGTCGGCCCCACCACCCGCACCAAACTGAATGAATTATATACTTCTTAACCCTTAAATCACCCTTAATCTTACCCTTAACCTACCCTTAAACATCTTTTCAGTTTTTTTGATGCACATTTAGAGAACACTCAGATAGAGAGAACACTCAGATAGCCCGATGAAATGTTACCACTTATCCTGCCATGGCAAGATAAGTAGGCACAATTTGAGAGGGGTTTAATCTCTCGGGTTAAACACTTTTTTAGTTGCTTCTACCATTTTTTGCAAGGTGAATTGTTGTTCCAGTTTTTTTCTGGCTAAACTAGCCATTTGCCGGGCTTTATCTGGATGTCCCAGGACAGAGGCAATTTTTTCAGCCAATTTTGGGCTGTTTTTTACTTCCACCAAGAGACCTTCTTTGGTATTTTCAATTATTTCTGGCACTGCCCCCACTTTGGTGGCTACAATGGGCACCTCAGCGGCCATGGCCTCTAAAATAACCCAAGGGAACCCTTCTTTCAAAGAAGGCAAAACAAAAACATCAAAGGCCTTTAAGTATTTGTAGGCATTTGGAATACGGCCAACTAAAAAAACCGTATTTTCAAGGTTATATTTTTTTATTAGTGATTCTAACTTTGTTCGCAAGCGCCCCTCCCCAATGATTATTATCTTGAAACCTGAATTTAAAATATGAGTTGCCTCGATTAAATATTTTAGACCCTTAGTTCTATAAAAGTTAGCCACAGTACCCACAATTGGTGACATCCGATGTTGACATCCGATGTTGACATCGGATGTCAACAGACTAAATAAGTACTCTCTGGCTTTTTCTTTTAGCAAGAACTGCAATTTATTCACGTCAACCCCATTATAGATTTTGACAATTTCGGGCAATCTACTATTGTCATTCTGAGCCGAAGGCGAAGAATCTCGTTCTTCCACGGGACCCTTCACTTTGTTCAGGGCGGCACCTTCGGTGCCGATTTTATATTTTATGGCTAATTGCCGGTCAATTTCGCAATTAACAATGATTTTATCCTTAAAGCGGGCAGTCCATTTCTCCAGCCAAATAATAATTTTGTTTTGCCAAGCCGGCCTGGGGTCGCGAAAAGCCCAACCACCAATACGATAAATAACCCGGCTTTTTTTATAGAGACGACCGGCAATAGAGCCTAAAATGCCCGCCGTGGTTGAATTCAAAAACAAAACATCCGGCTTTTCTTTTTTCAATAATTTGTAAATCTCCCTTATGGAAAGAAAAACACTAATCGGTCCTGGTATCCTTTTGAGATATTTTAAGTTTTGAGTTTTAAGTTGTGGTTTTGAGTTTTGCGTTTTGAGTTTTGCGCTTAATTCTCCGTCTTTTTCCCCAGCCGCCACCAAAACTTCATAGCCTTCATTGGCAAGATAAAGCGAGGTATCAAAAATATATCTCTGCGCCCCGCCAAATTCCGATTGGGTAACGATAAAAAGAATTTTTGTCATAAATGAGTTGACTTTTTAGCCTAATTGTATATATAATAGATTATTAGACTTAAATAAACAAGCATATGACTAAAAAAGTCGCGATAATAGGTGTCGGCATGGTCGGAGGCGCCTTGCGGCGCTATTTTGAGAAAAAAGGAATAAAGCCCTTTCTCTACGATAAAGGCAGAAATCTTGGTTCGCCCCAGCAAATAAACCAAGCCGACATTATTTTTATTTGCGTTCCCACTCCCTATGACTGTCCTCTGCCAAGAGGGCAGGGCAAGGGCTTTGATTTATCCTGTGTTGAGGAGGCCCTTGGCAATATCCAGGGCAAAAAAATTATTGTTATCAAATCAACAGTCCTGCCCGGCACCACTGAAAAATTACAAAAGCAATATCCTCAACATAAGGTCTTATTCAATCCTGAGTTTTTAACCGAGGTAACAGCCGACCAGGATATGAATTATCCTGACCGCCAGATTATTGGCTATACCCGACAGAGCTACAATGCAGCCGGTGATGTTATGCAGATTCTGCCTTTAGCCCCTTTTGAAAGAATTATGCCGGCGACCGAAGCGGAGACAGTGAAATACTACGGAAATACCTGGTTTGCTACCAAAGTCATTTTTGCAAACCAACTCTATAAGCTTTGCGAAAAATTGGGCATTAATTACAATCAAGTAATGGAAGCCGCCGCCGCGGACAAAAGAATCGGTCGATCTCACCTTTCAGTTCTTCACAAAGGTTATTACGGGTATGGCGGCAAATGCATCCCGAAAGATATCAAAGCACTTATTCAATTAGCAGATGAGAAAGGCGTTGACCTCAAACTTCATAAGGTTGTTGATGCTATTAATGAAGAACTGATGCGCCAGCAAGGCATTGAAGACCCTGAGAAATTTAGTAAAAGGGACTAACCTTTAAAACATTATGGTTAAAGTATTAGTCACAGGCGGTGCCGGGTTCATTGGTTCTCACTTGGTAGATGCCCTAATTGAAAAGGGGCATCAGATTCTCATAATTGACAACCTCTCCACCGGCAAAAGAGAATACCTGAATGCCCAGGCCAAGTTTTTTGAAGCAGATTTGCGGGATTTTGATAAGATTCGTTCTTTATTTAGGGACGTTGATTTTGTTTTTCATCAGGCAGCCCTGCCGCGTATTCCTTTGTCAATTGAAAAACCTCAAGAAACCAATGAGGTAAATATTGGCGGCACTTTAAATGCTTTAGTAGCAGCCAAACAAGCAAAAGTGAAAAGATTTATTTACGCTGCTTCTTCTTCAGCTTACGGCAATCAAAAGGAATTGCCCTTGAGAGAAGATATGGTTCCTTCGCCTTTAAATCCTTATGCTTTGCAGAAATATGTGGGAGAACTCTATTGTCGGGTTTTCTTTGAAATTTATGGCCTGCCAACTGTTTCTTTACGTTATTTCAACGTGTTTGGCCCTAGAGCTGGTCAGGAGGGGGCTTATGCAACAGTTATCCCTATATTTTTAAGACAGAAAAGAGCCGGCCAACCTTTAACTATTGACGGCGATGGCGAGCAAACTCGCGACTTTTCCTGGGTAGGTGATGTTGTCAGGGCCAATATTTTAGCTATGACTTCAGGCAAGGTCGGTAGGGGAGAGGTAATCAACATCGGTGCCGGCGACAATCATAGTGTTAACGAGATAGCAAAAATAATTGGCGGAGAAACCTTTAATACTCCTGTTCGGCTTGGCGACATCCGCCATACTTTGGCAGACATCACTCGAGCCAAGGAACTACTGGGCTGGGAACCAAGAGTAAAATTAGAGGATGGAATTAAATCTATTGATATCGGATATCAATAAATAACATGGCAAAAATACTGATAACTGGCGGGGCGGGATTTGTTGGCAGTCATCTTGCTGAAAAACTTCTTCAAAAAGGAGAAGAGGTTTTTGTTGTTGACAATCTTTCTACTGGAAGTTTAAAAAACATAGAACATCTTAAAGAGAATCAAAATTTTCATTTTATTCAGGGCTCGGTGCTGGATGAGGACTTAATGGAAGAAGTTATCCAGCCAGTAGATGAAATTTATCATTTAGCTGCGGCCGTGGGTGTTAGACAGATACTGGGCAAACCCTTGAAGTCCCTTTTAACTAATATAAAAGGCACTGAAATAGTTTTGAAAGAAGCAGAAAAAGGCAGGGTAAAAACATTGGTCGTTTCAAGTTCTGAGGTTTGCGGTAAGGGTGACAAACTTCCCTTCCGAGAAGAAGACGACAGAACCTATGGCTCTGTTTATAATGACCGCTGGGTTTATGCTTTTTCCAAGGCCGTGGATGAATTTTTGGGCTTAGCTTATTGGCGTGAGAAAAATTTGCCGGTTGTTATTATTCGGCTTTTTAATGTTATTGGTCCCCGGCAAACTGGGTTTTACGGTATGGTTGTCCCCACTTTTGTTAAGCAAGCTCTTAAAGGAGAGAATATTACTGTTTTTGGCGATGGCCAGCAATGTCGCTGTTTTGCTGATGTTGATGATATTACAGATGCCTTAATTAAACTGATGGCTGAGAAAAAAGGCGAGGGTAAGCTTTTCAATTTGGGCTCTAATAGAGAAATTAGTATAAATCATTTGGCGGAGTTGGTCAAAAAACAAACCAGCAGTTCCTCGGAAATAATTCATATCCCCTATGAAAAGGCCTACCCCGAGGGCTATGAGGATTTTCGGCGCCGGGTGCCAGATATTACAAAAATTAAAAATCTGATTGGCTATGGAGTAAAAGTATCTTTGGAAGAAAGTATAAGAAAGATTATAGAGTATCAGAAAACAACTCTATGAATAAAGTTTGTTTTGTCTCCATAGATGTGGAACGTAGCGTGGAGAATTTGGATAAGATTTTAGATATTTTTAAAAAATATAATCTACCAGCAACTCTTTTTACTACCGGCTACGTTCTGGAAAGATATCCGGAGCGTGTCCTTAGCTGGAGCAGGGACTTTGAGATTGCCTGCCACACTTTTACTCATAGATATTGGGACACCATTTCACAAGAAGAAAGAGAGACAGAATTAGAAAAATTTAATAAGTTATACGGACAAATGTTTAACAGAAAGCCGGCTGGTTTTCGCGTTCCCTCTCATATTATTGATGAATCAGGTTTGAAACTTTTAGAAAACAAAGGTTTTTTATACGACAGCAGTATTGTGCCGCATTATCCTCCTTTTAAAAGATATCGCGGCTATCAGGGAAAAGCGCCTTTAGTCCCTTATTACCCTGACGAGCAGAATTGCCGTCAAAAAGGAAAGATGAGAATTTTAGAAATTCCTGCTGCTGGCGGCTTATTCGGTCTGCCGTTAGTCGGCGTTTGGATTATTAAACTGCCCTTTTTCATCTTTAAGATTTCACTTGGGATTTATCAGCCGCCTTTTATAACCTTGAGTATGCATCCCTGGGACAACTTGAAAACACGATTTCTAAGGAATTTGGAGCGGATGGTGAAATTATTAAAAAGTAAAAACTATCAGTTCGCTAATGGCAGAGAAATTTATGCCTCAATTTCAAAAAATAAATAACAAAGACGAATGGCAGCAAATGTTAGATAAAGTTCTTTTCAAAACTTTTTTCCACCATCTTGAGTGGGAAAATTTTTTGGAACAAAATTTTAAGTGGCTAAAATTTGAGCGCTATCTTTATCAAGACCAAGCCCTCCTCAGCTTAGCCCGAGTTCAAATCTTGGGTAAAGAAAAATTAATCTCCCATCCTTTTTGTGAATATGGAGGCCCTTTGTTTCTGAAAGAGAAGATTGATTTTCAGGCATTCAAAAAGGACTTATTGGAAGAATTTAAAGAGCCTTTAAGAATAAGTTTTCATCCAAAACTTTTGAATTATTTTGAAAATATCAAATTAGAAGATATGGAAAGTTGGCGAGATACTTATTTAATAGAAAATTTTTCTCAATTAAAAAAAGAAGATTTACTTTCTTCCTTTCGCTATGACACCCGCCACGCTATTAAAAAAGCAGAAAAGCAAGGTTTTACTTTTGAGGAAGCCAAATCAGGAAGGGAGCTTAGGGAATTTTACAAGCTTTATCTCCAAACAGTGAAGAGACACAAAAATATCCCTGTTCCCTTCTCATTTTTTAAGTTTTTCAATAAATCAGCAAAAATTTTTTTATTAAAAAAGGAAAATAAGATAGTAACCGGTAGTATATTTCTGTTTTATAATAATTTTATTCATTACTTTATTACGGGTTCTAATTACAATATTCTTCGTAAATTTAATGCCAACCATTTGCTCTTGTGGCGGGTAATGAAGAAATATATAGGTTGCGGTTATGATTTTTTTGACTTAGGAGCTACCAGAAGAGATTCTCATCTTGAAATTTTCAAAAGAGGTTGGAGGGGCAAAAAATACCCTATTTTTGAATTGAACAAGTTACCTCTAACAGAAGGGCTTAGAAGATCAAAATTAAGGAATATTTTGGGGGTCTTGCCTTGTTCTCTCTTAAAAAGATTAAGCCCTTATTTACTTAAATACAAACTTTAATGTTTGTTCATCCGCAGATAAAACTAAATAATTTGGACAAGGTAGTATTTTCCTTGTTTAAAAGGCTGGATTTTAAAAGTTTAAAGGAGAAACTTTCTCTTTACTTTCCAGAAAAGCAGTTTATCCTTACTGATATGGGCAGGATTGGTTTTCGTCTTGCTGTTGAGAACCTAGGGCTTGAAAATTCTGAAATTTTAATGCCTGCCTATATCTGCGATATCTTTCAGCCGATTTTGAAGCAATACAATATCAAACCCATTTTTTTGGATATTGACCTTAAAACTTTTAATCTTAGGGTTGAAGAGATAGAAAATAAAATTACTTCTCAAACCAAGGCAGTTTTAATCTCTCATACTTACGGACTTCCCAATGAAATGGACAAAATATTGTTTTTAGCTAAAAGCTATAATCTGAAAGTAATTGAGGACTGCGCTCATAGTTTTGGCGCTAAATATGGTTCGACAAGCTCACCACAAGTTCTTGGTAATTTCGGTGATGTTGCCTTTTTCAGTTTGTATAAACAATTTCCGACTCTGCGCGGCGGCCTTTTGGTCTGTCCTCAAGATTGGCAGGTTCGTCTACCCAAAACCCGTTTCAATTTTCGCGACTTTATTTCTCTTCTAAACTGTTTTTCTTTTTTTGCCTGGTTTTTTAAAAAATTCGGCGGCAAGGTTGCTCCTAAAATGCTTCGCAAAGAAAAACTTAAAAAGCCAGCCGGCCTTAACCATGTTTCTTTAAATCTTTTTTCCAGTTTTTGCCACGACTTTGAGAAGAACTTGGCAAAAAGAAAAGAATTAGCTCTATTTTTCCAGGAAGAACTTAAAAAAATGGATTTCCAGGTTCAGGAACCCGAAAACAATGTCTTTTGTTTTCTTTCGGCCTTAATACCAGACGCTCTACGAGAAAAAAGAGATGAATTTGTTAAACACCTAAGAAAAAAAGGAATTTTCTGCACCCGCATTTGGCACACACCGATTATTTTAAATAAACAAGCCCAAAGAGAATATAATATTGACTTAAACGAATTTCCCAACACTATTGAAGCAGCCAAAAGAATAATTAACTTCCCCCTGCAAAACTTTTATAATAAAAAAGACATTGAAAAAATGATAGACAAGATTAAAAAAGTAATTGCAAAATGAGTGATATTATAAAGCTATTAGAAGAATTCGCCAAAAAACTGCCTAAGTTTCCGGATGGCAGGATTGATTATACCAAGGCAGAAAAAGTGCCGGTGGTTGATGTTTGGGTTAAACACAAAGACAAAATTCTTTTAGTTAAAAGAAGCGACAAAGTAGCCAATTATCAGGGCAAATGGAATGTGGTAAGCGGGTATTTGGATGAGATAAAGCCGCTTAAGCAAAAAGCCGCAGAAGAACTACAGGAAGAACTGGGCATTGAAAAAGACAGCATTTTGTCACTTGATGCAAAGCAACCTTATAACTTTGTAGATGAAGGCAGAACTTGGATTGTTCACCCGGTTTTGGCCGAACTCAAAGAAAAGCCAGAAATAAAACTTGACTGGGAGCATACCGAGTACAAATGGATTCTTCCCGAGGAACTGGAAACTTTTGACATCATTCCTGATCTTAAACAAGTAATCAAAAAATTAATTGAGGAGTAAATTTATGGAAATTGAGATTAAAGCAAAAGTAAAAAATTTAGCAGGGGTACGGGAGAAGGTTTTGGCGGCTGGCGCTAAAAGGATTGGTGAGAAGCATCAACTCGATGTTTATTTGTCGCCGCCGCACAAAACATTTTTCAAAACCCGCTATTATTTAAGAGTGAGACGTGATTTGCTTGGTGGCGGAGATAGTTTTGATTATCATATTCTTGAGAAAGGGCTTGGCGATTCCTCGGTTGCTAAAGAAAAAGAGGTAAGAGTAGAAGACGGTAAAGTTTTGTTGAGCATCTTAAGAGATTTGGACTTTACAGAGAATTGTCGTATAGAAAAGAAAAGAGAAGTTTTTGATTTGGACGATTTTGAGATTGTATTAGATAAGGTTAAAAAGCTGGGTGATTTTATTGAGGTTGAACTTGAAGGTAGGTCTGAGGACGAACCAAAATACAGAAAAAGAATCGTTGCTTTTTTAGAGAAGTTGGGAGTAAAAGAAAATCAGTTCTGTCAAGATGCTGGTTATATTGAGTTAATGACGGGCACTTCAGCTCGGGACTGGGAGAAATAAATTAATTGAGAAAAAATCTATGAAATTTATTGTTAAAAAGTCAAAGGAGAATGTTTTGAGCTTGATGAGGAGATTGGGTTATACGCCAGCAGGAAGCAGGGGAGAGGAGCTTAGTTGTTTTAGGCGGCTTGACGTAGGGCATTATCCTCGTTTTCATCTATTTGTAAAGCAGGAGCAAGATAAAGTTATTTTTAGTTTACATTTGGATCAGAAAAAGCCTTCATATGCCGGCACTACTGCTCACAAAGGAGAATACCAGGGGGAAATAATCCAAAGAGAAGCAGACAGGATAAAGAAAATTGCCGCAGGATTTGAAGGTCCAAAAATTTGAATTTATGTATGGCATAGTTGGAAAATTAAATTTTGCTTTCCCCAAGCCCTTAATTGACCTCCACCAACCAATATCCAACAAGGATAAAACTCTTTGGATTGTCCAAGATGGCACGATTTATAATAAAGAAAGCATCCTCCATCTTTATGAAGAATATGGCCAAGATTGTCTAAAATATTTGCGAGGCATGTTTGCTTTTGCCATCTGGGATAAACCGAGGAAAAAGCTTTTTCTGGCCAGGGACCGGCTGGGTAAAAAACCTCTTTACTATTATTCGGATAGCCAATCTTTAATTTTTGCTTCAGAGATTAAAGCTATTTTAGAAGACCCAAAAATAGAAAGAAAAGTAAATTACAAAGCCCTCCATTATTACTTGACCTACGATTATGTACCCGGTCCCTTGACTGCCTTTCAAAATATTTTTAAACTGCCCCCGGCTCATTTTTTGACTTGGCAAAATGGCAGGTTCAATATCAAAAGGTATTGGCAATTAAATTACGGTCCAAAACTAAATTTATCTGAAAGAGATTGTTGTCAGGAAATATTATCTCGTTTGGAAGAGGCAGTAAAAATCCGGATGAGAAGTGATGCACCTTTGGGCGCTTTCTTGAGCGGGGGCGCAGATTCCAGCGCTATAGTTGCTTTAATGAGCAAGTTTTCCCAGACACCGGTTAAAACCTTTTCCATTGGATTTGAAGATACCTCTGACGACGAATTACCTTATGCCAGAATAATTGCCAAACAGTTCAAAACCGAGCACCACGAATTTTTAGTTGAAGCAAAGGCCTTAGAAGTTTTACCCAAATTGGTCTGGCATTACGGCGAACCCTTTGCTGATTCTTCTGCTTTACCTGTTTTTTATGTGGCCAAAATGGCCAAAGATTATGTTAAAGTAGCTTTAAACGGAGACGGGGGAGATGAGAATTTCGGAGGTTATCGCCGCTATTATTTTGACCGCTGGTTTAAATATGTTCACAAACTACCCCACAAATTTATTAAATTCATTCCCTATACTCGCTCTTCCAGAGTTAATCTCTTTTTACAGAAAGCAAAGGTTCTTTCTGAAACTGCTTCCTCTTTATCCGCCCAAAGGCATCTCTGGCTTCTTTATTGGTTCAATTACGGCTTAGCAGACAAACTTTATTCTCAAGATTTCAAAGAGCGAATCAAGGAATACAATCCTCTCAAGGTGATGATTGAATCTTATAAAAACTTCGCTACCTTTAATAATTCTTTAGATAATATGATGTCGGTAGAAATTAATACTTATTTACCGGACGATTTGCTGGTCAAAATGGAAGTTGCTTGCAGGGCCAACTCTTTAGAAGCCCGGTCTCCTCTTTTAGACCATACATTTATGGAATTTACTGCGCGCCTGCCCGGCAATTTCAAAATAAAGGGAAGACAAAAAAAGTATATTTTTAAAAAAGCCCTGGAGGGCCTTTTGCCCAAAGAAATTATTTACCGCAGAAAAAAAGGGTTTGCTCCTCCTGTTGACGATTGGTTTAGAAACCAAATGAAGGACTATGCCTATGAAATCTTGCTTGATTCAAAAACTATTGGAAGAAATTACTTCAAGAAAGAGGGCGTTGAAAAATTACTCAAAGACCACTGCCAATCTAAACTAAATTACGGAGAGAGTATTTGGGCCTTGATTTTTTTAGAACTCTGGCACCGAACCTTTATTGATAAGTGAACTACCATTCTTAAAAATTTCAAGGGAAAATAAAACAGGGTTTTTGACCCTGTTTTATTTTCCCTTGCTCTGGGAAATAGACGACGTTAGAACCTGTTTGATGACTACAAAAAGGCTTATTGTGATACCGAATTATGCTTGACAGTAAAAAGAAAATGTGGAAAATAGGGTTGTTAGGCTTGTGGATAACTTTAATGGAAATACTTGGTATAATAATAAAAGGATGAGGTTCAATAAAGAAAAATTCAAAAACGCCGTATTATATCTCGCCAAATATGGTGGCAATAATGTTGGCAAAAAGAAACTTGCTAAGCTTTTGTATTTCGTTGATTTCACTCTTTATGAGTTGCGAGAAAAACCTTTAACCAAGATTGACTATGTAAAAATGTACTATGGTTTAATGCCAGAGCCAAAAACCTTTTATTCTGAGTTAGGGGAGTTAAAAACAAAGGGGATAATTGATATTCAATCGCCAACACGGGTAGATCCCCTTAGTAAGATTATTCCTAAAGATGATCCAAAAATGGAAATATTTGACGAGCGAGAGAAAGAGTGGCTCCAAAAGATCGCTAAACAATACCGAGATAAAAATGCGGCTGATTTAGAACGAATTATGAAGTCAGAACCGCCTTATCAAATGGTCGAAAAAGATGGAGAAGTAGTGCCCTACCATCTTGCTTTCTATCGAAATACTTTCGGTGAGATGAACCTGAAAAATGAAACAGATTCTGTTGCACTCGGAGGTGCTAAATGACATAAAACTTTGTAAGAAAAAATGGTATCCTTCCCTCGGCAACGAAATGCCGAGGGTTTGTCGTTATTTGATGAAAAATGGAATGATGCCAGGAGAGGGCCCAGTCCACCATATCAAATTGACTGCTCTCCACGGCAAAACTTTCCACGCGGGAATTAACTTACCCCAAGAGAAATTCGGAAAAAGAAAAGGAGCAAGAATCATCTATATCAAGGAAAGCGCCAATTTAGTTAAAGTGATCTATGTGGGTGGACATAAAGATAAAAGATACGATAATTCTTTTACTCAAGTAAGTCTCATTGAAGATAGATACCAAACAGAAAGCTATTTGCTTTATAATGAGGGTTTTGAATTTTAATAAACCAATTTTTTGAAATAAAAATTGCCCAGCAATGGGCTTTTTGTTTTTAAAAAATAGATTTGACCCCATTTTTCATAAATCTACTCCTCAACTTGTCCTGAGCCCTTCGACGATGCTCAAGATAAACCTGTCGAAGGACTTATCCTGAACTTGTCGAAGGATTAATTTTCCGACTTTTTGTTCGGCTTGTTTGAATTTTTTGTCTTCATTTTCAATTCACAAAGCAAATTCTCAAATCCTCGAATATAACCCTTTAGATTGTCAACTTTCGGCCGAATACCACTCTTGTTGGAAAAAGCAAACTTAGCAAGCGCTTGATAAATAATTTTTATATCATTATAGTATTTCTTAACCTTTTTCTCGCAATGAAAATCGTTTATAATATCCCATTTTGATTTCCTTAATAATTCTCCACAAAAATCACTCAATGCACCTGCATAACTTTCAAAATCAACTAATTTTAATTCTGTCGGTCCTGGAATCTTTTTCTTTTTACTTTTTATATATAGATGCAAAATTTTTGCTTCGAAGAATTCTTCTTTTGCGGCAGAAAAATCTTTTTCAAGTTTTGTAATGAACAAATGACTATTCTGAAAATCACCCATTTCTAGCTTAGAATCCTGTAAGAGTTTACCTAAACAAGTTTTCGCTCTTAATAACTTTTTGTCAAATTTTTCTAATTTCTTTCTTGTCTCGTTTAATATTTCTCCCGCTTTTCTTAAATCATTATTGATGGTATCATTCATAGCCTCTTTCGAAGAAGTACGTATATCACCACCGAGCTCATTCAGCTCTCTAACAAAATCCTTGATTACATTTAAAGTTCTTCGGCATTTTTTCTCTAAAGTTTCTTCCTCCTTCTTAAGTTTAATCAAATACTTTTTTAGATATTCCATAAATTTTATCCCTCAATTAATTTTTTGGGTTTTGTTTTCCCCGTCAATACTGAAAAAATTTTCTGCAACTCTCACTGCCCACAAAGCTACTAAAACCACATGTATTTTCTTCTTTTTCAATAAATGACTTTCGACCTTTCTCAAATCCAAACGCATCAAAACCTCTCTTACTTTCTATATAACCTCTTGTGAGATTTCTCTCCACCTCTTCTACGTCTTCCTTATTCTTCGCTACTATGACCGTAGGTATAGTACCCCTGACATTATCCACCAATACTTTAACAAAGGACTCGTCAACACCCCTCCAACCAATTATTAAAATGCGGTCTATTTGAGAAAAAATATTGTTTAAATCTTCAAAAGAAACTAAGTGTTTGTGGCTTGGAATCGGCGAAATCAATGCGGGTCTTATAGCATATTTAAATTCTTGTCCTTTTAATGCCTTGTCAATACGAGATAAAGGATAAGCTTCTCCAGGATTTACAAATTTACTGAAAGGTATAATGTTTTCATCAGAATCATCCAACGGGACACCAAGTGGTCGTTTTTCTCGGAGAAAAACACAAAATTGTTCGCAGGAACCGTGAGGATTTTTTATCGTACACCTATTTATTCCCTTAAAAGCTTCATTGGCCAAGGTATCGTAATTAAAAGAAACAACACAGACATACGATTCTTTCTCGTCCTCTAGGAAATCGGATGCTAGTCCTCTTAAATTTTTGTAATTATTTGGAAATCCTCCCAACTCTTGAGATAGAAAGTGAAACAAAAGCTGCAAAAAATAGCTAAACATTTTTAATTCTTCCTGGCGGGTCTGATCGTTACTTTTTAAAGCCCTGTTCCACAGCCTTTCAAGTTCTCCTTCCAAATTATTAGTATCAGAAATTTGCAAAGAAGACAGTATATTAGTTACAATATCTCTCTTTCTTAAAATAATTCCCTTCAATTTTTCAATTGTTTCACTTCCATTATCATTTCTTTCAACCATTTTCATCACATAATCAAAATATATATTTTTGCCTAAATCTTTAACCAAAGGAAATGTTAGTTCCCCTTTTTCATGCGAATAACCACATGACGCTCCAGCACCTAAAATGATTAATGGATATGGCATAATTTTATTCCTCAATCAATTTTCCGATTTTTTGAATTGAAAATGGGGTTGACCTCATTTTTCGCTCACTCTGAAAAACAGACCTGATACCATTTTCCTTTTAAACCTCAAGTGTTTAATCAAAGAATTACCCCTCGTGATTCTTTATCTATAAATCGTATCTCAAGCAAAATTAGCTCATAACCAAATATTGCTCCCAAATGGTGTAGAAAAGCGTGGGACCCATACTTAAACCACTTCGCGGCAATCTCTTTTTTTAGCTCTTGATAATAACTCTCTATTTCTTCTCGATTAGTATTTTTATCTATTTTATCAACTTTGTTTTCTTTCATTTCTTTAATCAAGTTTATAAACATATCACATACGCCCGTTATATAGTATGGCCATGTTTTGTTAATAACTATTGGCCAATGACTATCACCTGTCCCTTCTATTTTTTCAGACCCTTCTCTTATTGCGACCTTGTTCTCCAAATAATTTTCTTTGATAAAGTTAAAAAACTTATTAAAGGTTATATGTTTGAATATCTTGTTAGCATTGTCAACTTCCGTATAAAGTATAAGTGATAATTCATGCCCACCTTCATCTTTTGTTGCCCTCCTGTGAAACCGCCATAGTTTAAGTCCGCCTCTAAATTTTTCAATAGCAGGGGTAATCAAGGAATCTATTATTATTAAATCAATAAAAAGTTTAGCAGGGGAAGTTTTATCCCATTTTATTTTAAAACTTATCCAGTACCATTTATTTTTGTTCATATAATTTGCTTTAGCAGAAAAGTACCTTCTTGATGTTTTTTTGTTTGACCAAGCTCTATAAAAGCATTATTTGTATCCCTTTCTTCTCATTTTTTGATTAATTGTTGTTTTTTCTCTTGGCTTTCTAGCGATAACCACTTTCCTTGTATAGGATTTACCTACTTGCTTTATTATTAATTCCTCATCCCCTATTAAGTCCTTAAGAATTGCCTTGGCTTTCTGGTAACCGCTTTTCTTCTTTTCTGGAGCATTTATATCTGCTAATCGATAAAATCTTCCTTTTGTATCCTGGAAAGTGTCACCATCAATAATTTTCTTGACTTTAATCTTTGCCATAATTTTCTACAATCTTAACTTCTTCCGATGTGAGGTCGTAGAGTTTATAAACCATCTCGTCAATCTGGTGTTCGTATTCTTTGACTTTTGGATTAAATAGAGTTGACCCCATTTCCACTATTTTCTACTTTTTACTAATTTCCCGAGTTTATTTAGTTTACTCTTTAAAACTTTTTATTAATTCTATAAATTGTATAGCATTTAATAGATATTTGTTTTTGTTGTTTCTATTATTGATTGTTTTGAAAATTCGGTTCCAATGCAACGATGTTATCTTGCTATACTGCGCTTCTAAAATAATACAAAGACAAATTTTTTCTACCTTAAAATCTTTTTTTACTTTTTCTAATACCTTATTCTTATATTGAAAGATTGTTGCCGCATCCTTTGCCTGATTATCTTGCCCTCCACCCCTCACATTTTGTTCTTTATGGGTCCCGATAAGAAGAATTTTATTAACTTTACAGATTGCATCAATTAATTTTGCGTCTTTGCTGGGTAGTGGAAAATTAATTTTTCTTGTTAAGCTTTCGTCTATCAACCAATTGGTATTGTTTAAAAAATAAATTGGTGGCTTCTGAGGATTGTATTCAAAGTCCGAGATATTCTTTTTAATATTATTGGAAATACGTTTGAAAATCATTTTATCAAACATAGCCTTTCTTCTTGTTGGATTTTTAATCTCTATATCAATAAGTAAATCATTAAGGCCAATCTCTGCAAAATTTTCTGACTCAACAAACAAGCTAAGAAAATCGAAGCTTAATAGCGCATCCATAATGCCATCTTTGTTGTTCACATAGTTTGCTTCAATATCCTCTAAAGATGTCTCATTAAAGAGTGTCCAACAAATTATCTGTAAACCATTAATGTTTGTTCTGTTTTTAGATAGAAATAACACAATTCCACTTAGGGCTTCCGCGGCTTTCTCAACTTGATGCAAGTCAATAAACTTGATAAATCTTTCAATAACTTGTCCTTGGTTATTCCTTTGCGTGGAAAAGCTCAATTTATGCCTTCGTTTAAGTATGCCTAAGTAGTCAAAGTAATTATTTATTATCCCTATCTCTCTCTTGTGATTATTTGTTATAGTGAGCTTTGTGCTGACATCTTGAAACAACTTTTTATAAATTGCTATCAAAAAATCATTGTTTGCCTTCAGATAAACATCTTTTTTGAAGTCTTCAAGAACTTTTTGCGGAGTTATTGTAGTCATATTATTAATGTTTTCTGTTGGGCTAGCTCTTCCAAATAAATATAATTTAGTAATTTATAAGTGAAGTTAAAGCTGATTCTTTTTCTGTTGTTGTCTCTAAAATTAGTAAGAAATAATGAAAAATACTTTTCTCTTGCGCTTGATAACTTTTTGTTGAAAAAATCAATTAACTGTTTCTGGGTTTCCAAATCAATTGTTTCCTTAAATAGTAAATGTGCCATATTTCTTGACGTCTCTTTACCAACCAATCCTTTTACACTATAATCTCTGATGTCCTCTAATTGTATTTTCTTACCATTTTTACTGTCTATTGCTCTCAAAAAGATTATATTATGGTCCAAAATATTATCAATATGCTTATTAACGCTATATGTTTTATGATTTTTGATATTGTTATGTGCTAATTTCACTTTTTTCTCTCCCGCAAGCAGATCTTTTTCTGTTAATCTGTATATACCTAAAAAGTTTTTTATAGAATTAATTTTTGAGAAAAATTCACCACCTAATTGCCAGCCGTATTCTTCGTTTAATACTAATTTCACCTTCTTACGGGCAGGGAATATTGTTGCGTCAATAACATTTTTTCTGGAAGGCTTTTTCTTTTTTCTATAGAAAAAAGATATCACATTGTACGTTGTGTCATCAAATACTTGCTCCCAGAATATATTTAAAGAAACTATTTCAAATTTGTTAAAGAATATTCTCCGTATTTTTTCAGAATTTTTGGCGGATAAAAAGTTAAGGGGGACAATTAATATTCCTTCGTCTGAATTTAAAATTGCGTGTATCGAAACCTGATATAGATCTTCAAATTGGGAGTTTGAGCCAGTAAAATATTTTTCTTTTACTTCTTTGGTTGCTTTATTTTTATGTAAATAAGGTGGATTAGTTAAAACAAACTTATATTTTTTGACATAATTAATACTGTTATTTTTAAAAACGATTTTATCATCTACATATGTTTGATCAACGTCAAACCCAATCACTTTTTTAGCTGCATGGTTTACAGCCCAACAAATCAAATCTTGATCACCGGCAAACGGATCAACTATTTCTTTACCCACTACAAATCTTGAGAAACCTTGCAAGATATACTCTGAATTTTTAGTAAAAAACTGTCCGTTTAATCTTTTATGATTCATAATTTTTGATTAAATTATTTAATTGACTTCCAATAGCCGTTTTTGAGAACGGAAATGACTTTGCCGGTGAGGCGGGTTTCATCGCTGAAAAGCTGTATTTTATATTTTGGGTTTTCGGGTTTTAGATATACATAAGGTGGTTTGTCCTCTGAGATGAACCGCTTTATGGTGGACTCGTCGCCTATTTGGGCTAAAACAATATCGCCTGATACAAACTCTTTTTGGCTTTTTACTAAGACAACATCTTCATTTTCAATGCCAGCGTTAATCATTGAGTCGCCGTAAACTTTTAGCAGAAAAATCTCGCTGTTGAGTTTTTCTAATTTGTCCGTGCTTGAAGGCAAAGTTTGCCACTCCCCTGCTATCTCTATCGCTTCTGTGGGAAGGCCTGCGCTTGTGACGCCAACAAACGGAGCAAGGCGAGGTTTGCCAATGGCTTCAAAACCTAACGGCAGAATGGATATACTGCGAGCAGTTGCTTCGCCCTTTTTAATCAAGCCGTGTTTTTTGAGTTTTTCTAAAAAGTCAATGATTGACTGGTTGGAAACGACATCAAGCTGCTCTTTCATTTCTCTAAAAGCAGGTGGATAGCCAAAATCCTTTATATAATCATAAATTATATTTAAAAGCTCTTTTTGCCTTTTTGTTATTTTACCCTCCATTGAGCATTAAGTTATACAATTTCATTATAACCCGACCATTTGGTCAGTCAAGGATGCTGACTGTGGATAACTAAAAACCTGCTTTTGGCGGGTTTTGGCGGAAATGAAAAGCGGGAATAAATTCCTGCCGAGCTGCGGCTTGGTGGGGGTAAAAGAGAGCAAAAATTTGCTCGGCCATTACTATTGTGATACCATTTTTTATAATGGGCCCCAAAAAAAATATCTTGATTTTTTTCTGGTATTATTCTCCTCCCGGAGGAGCTGAGCTTTTTGTTGAGCAAATAACTAAGTTGTTAGGAGCTCATTATAATTTTGCCATTATTACTGCCAAATTCAAGAAAGCCCTGCCTTCTCAAGAAAGAGCGGGGGAGGTGCTGATTTATCGCGTGGGCTTAGGTTGCGTTTTCATTGACAAATATTTTTATCCCATTTTCGCTCTTTGGCAGGCCTATAAAGTTAGGAGAAAGAAAAAAATTTCTTTAATCCATGGAGTAATCGCCAATCCGGCTGGTTTTGCAACTATGCTTTTCCATCAATTAACCAAAACCCCCTTTTTGCTTACTGAGCAGAGTGGAAATTTAGACCGGAAAGTTCGCAGATTAAACCCGATTATCTTCTGGATTTACAAAAAAATTTACCAAGAAGCTAATTTCATTCAGGTTATTAGTAATTCCCTTAAACAAACAATTCTGTCTTTGGGCGGAATTGACGAGAACAAAATTGAGGTTATCCCCAATGGGATAGATTTAGCAACATTTAAATTTGAGAGCCCCAGACAAAAAGAAAAATACAGAATTATTTGTCTAGCTAGATTAGAGAAGTATAAAGGAATTAGGTATCTGGTTGAGGCCATGCCGCAAGTTTTAGAAAAATTTCCTCAAGCTAAATTGGTTTTAATAGGGGAGGGACCTGAAAGAAAGAATTTAGAGGCGAAAATCAAGGAATTAAAAATAGAAGAGAAGGTAGAACTTAAGGGAGAATTGCCCCACGAGAAAATTCCAGAAGAACTGGCCCAAAGTCATGTTTTTGTTGGCCCGTCCTTAGAAGAGGGCATGGGCGTCGTTTTTATAGAAGCTCAGGCGGCTGGTATTCCAGTCATCGGAACAAATATAGGAGGCATACCAGATATTATTGAAAATGAAAAAACCGGTCTTTTAATTAAGCCAAAAGATTCTCAAGCGATTGCTCAGGCCATTACTAAAATTTTTTCTCAACCAGAATTGGCCCAAAATTTAGTTGAAAATGCTAAAGTTAATTTAAAAAAATATGATTGGCAAAATATCTCCCAAAAGGTTTTTAGAATTTACCAACGAATAATTTTATGAGAATCTTAATTGCCACAGGGATTTTCCCGCCGGATGTGGGAGGACCAGCCATTTATGTGCAGAGCTTAGCTGAGGAGTTTATCCGGCAGGGAGTTAGAATAGTAGTGCTTACTTATTCTGACCAAAAATCGAAGCAGGATTATACTTTTCCGGTAATAAGAATTTCTCGCCAATATCCAAAAGGTATAAGGCATTTTCTTTATTCTTTGAAACTTCTCAGTTTAGCCAGAGCCGCTGACGTAATTTATGCTCAAAATCCGGTCAGTGCTGGTCTGCCAGCTGCTTTAGCGGCAAAAATTTTGGGAAAGAAGTTGGTTTTAAAAGTTGTTGGCGATGCTGTCTGGGAAAGAGCCAGAAGCCGGGGCCGGGAAGTTGAGGATATGAAGATTTTGAAAAAACTGCAAAAATGGACAGCCAAGAGCGCTGACAAAATAATAGTGCCGAGTTTCTATCTAAAAAATATGGTGCAACAATGGGGTATCCCTGAAAAAAAGATAAAAGTTGTTTATAATGCCGTTGAAACTAAAAAACAAGTTCCAGAGAGGATTGACATCAAAGGAGATATTATTTTATCAATTGGTCGCTTAGTCCCCTGGAAAGGGTTTGATGCTTTAATTGAAATAATACCAGATTTAATAAAAGAAAACCCTAATTTTAGATTGCTTATTGTGGGAGAAGGAGAAGAGAGAAAAAATTTAGAATTAAAAATAGATAATTTAAAATTAAAAGATAGAGTAAGATTAATGGGAAGGGTTGATCATAGTGATATCTCTTTCTATTTTAGAGCAGCTGATATTTTTATCTTAAATTCTGAATACGAAGGATTATCCCACACCATTTTGGAAGCCATGCAATATGGCATACCTGTTATTGCTTCAAATAAAGGAGGGAACCCGGAATTGATTAAGGATGGTTTCAATGGCTTTTTAATAGAATACGATAATCAAGAACAGCTCAAAAGAGCAATTTTGAAATTATGGAGAGATAAAAATCTTCAAAAAAGATTTACTCACAATTCTAAAAAGAAATTAAAACAATTCAGCTTTGAAAAAATGATAGAAAAAACCTTAGAGGTATTAAAAACATGAAAAATGTTTTATTTATCGGCACAACCAATTACGATTTTAAAAAAGCATCTCCGGATCACTTAAAAGAGAAGTTTTTAGGCCTGAGTAGAAAAATTAATGTTTTTGTTTTAGCCAGAGGAAGACCTTTTCATAAAAAAATCTGGGGCGCCGACTTTTATCTTTTAAGAGAAGGATTTTTTTACTGGCCCTTGGCCTTCTGGCTTGCTTTTTATTTATGTTTGTTTAAAAAAATCGATGTTCTCATCAGCCAATCTCCTCTAATTGAGGGTTTCGTGGGGACAATTCTCAAGAAGATATTTAGAAAAAAACTGATTGTTGAAATTCACGGAGATTGGCTGGAAGGCCCTTTTCTTTCCAAAAAAAGAAGATTGGAGAAGCTGGAGAGAAAAATCGTCCCCTTTTTGGCAAAATTCAGTTTGAAAAGAGCAGATAAAATCCGAGCCATTTCTCAATGGACCTTAAAAAAGGCAAGAGAAATTGCCCCCCATAAACCTTATTTTGTCTTTCCCACCTTTACTGATATTGATATTTTTTTAGAAGGGAAAGAAACTAAATTTGATAACTTTATTTTATTTGTCGGAGGGTTAGAACAAGTTAAAGGTGTAGATATTTTAATAGATGCTTTTAGGAAAATTGAAAAAGAATTTCCAGAGTTTAAATTGATAGTTATCGGTTATGGCTCGGAACTTAAAAAACTCAGGTTTCAAGTGCAACCCTCCGGGGAGTCCGCTTCGCGTCCAGCAGGTTTCAAGTTTCAAGACAAAGTTGAATTTAAAGGTCATCTTTCTTTAGAAGAAACAAAAAATATTATGAAAAACTGTTATTGTTTGGTTCTGCCTTCTCGCTCTGAAGGTTTGGGCCGGGTTTTAATGGAGGCCATGGCTTTGGGAAAACCAGTGATTGGCAGCAATATTGAAGGCATTCCTGACCTTATTAAAGATGGCCAAAACGGCTTTTTATTTGAAAAAGGCGATTCAGGAAAATTGGCAGAGAAATTACGAATTTTATTAAACAATAAAGATTTAGCAAAAAAAATGGGGCAGAAAGGAAGAAAAATAGTCGAACAAAGATTTTCCAATCAAAAATATATCAACAGTTATATTAGAATGATAAATTGTCAAGGGATGACAAATAGCCAAGTATGACATAAACTATAATACTATCCAGTATTGTAGTTTTGGTAGGATTTGGTATAATAGAATAAAGAATAAAAAATAAAGAAGTAATAAAAAATATGGTAAAATTTCGTTATCCTTCTAAATTAACTAAAAAAGAACAGGATGAGTTGCTCTTAGATTTTTGTTATGTAATTTCTTCACTTTCAGATGTTGAAAAAGCAGCTCAGTTTGTGAAGGACTTGCTTTCACTTCAGGAAGCGGAGATGTTGGCAAAAAGGGTAAAAATTGCCCATCTTCTTATCGAGGGGCAAGATTATAATTTTATTCAGAAAAGTTTAAAGACAAGTCCTATTACCATTGCGAGAGTAAATGAATGGTTAAAATATTCTGGGGAAGGATATCGATTTGTAGTCGAAATTTTGAAAAAGAGAAAGAAAAAGAGAATCGAAGAGATTAAAGCAAGAGATCCTCTTAACCCCAGTTATCAATGGAAGAAACTTAGAAGGAGATTCCCTCTTTATTTTTGGCCCCAGCTTCTTATTGAAGAAATTATAGAAGGGGCGAGCAAGAGGCAAAAAGAGAAGCTACTCTCGGCTTTAGAAAAAATAAAAGATAAACCAAAAATGTATAAGAGGATAGAAAATATTATAAAGCGGAATAGAGAAAAATAATTTTATACAAAACTTATATACTATATAGTATTGTAGTTTGTGTCAGTTTCTTCAAAGGAGGATAGAGGAGAGGGAATAGAGCTAGAGAATAGAGAATAGAGAATAGAACTAGAGAATGGGGAAATGGTTGAAGCAAGGTTTTCTAACCAAAAATACCTTGAAAATTACCTCAAAATGATTAACATTAAACTATGAAAGCCATAATCTTAGCCGGAGGAAAAGGCACTCGGCTTTATCCGATAACTTATGAGATTCCCAAGCCCTTGTTGCCAGTGAAAGGAAAACCAATTATTAATTATTTGGTGGAGCTTTTTTTAGAACAGGGAGTGTCTGAAATTGCTGTTTCAATTAATCAGAATTTTAGAGAAGATTTTGACTGGTGGAAGAAAAGATATTACCCGGACAAGCAAATTCAGTTTTGTGAGGAAAAAGAGGCGTTGGGAACTTTTGGCGGACTTTGGTACTTAAAAGATTGGTTGATTGATGCCCCTTTCTTTTTCAGTAATGGAGATGAGTTGAAGAAAATAGAGTTGAGCAAAATGAAGGACTTTCATAAAAAGCAAGGAGGGTTGGCAACCATTGCTTTAGTTAAGGTTCCTGACCTGCAAAATTACGGAGTGGCTTTGTGTAAAAACGGTTTTATTGAAAAGTTCATAGGAAAACCCAAAAATCCCCCCTCCAATTGTATTTCTTCTGGGTTGTATCTTCTTTCTCCAGAAATTTTTCAATATCACCCTGGTCCCCAATTCTCCATGATAGAAAAAGACCTTTTTCCTCAATTAGCCCAGGAAAAAAAATTGGCCGGCTTTCAA
>JAUWAW010000005.1 GCA_030601865.1 Candidatus Nealsoniibacteriota bacterium
CTCACCGTATTTGTATATTCTTCCTTTCTTGTCTTTGTATGGCATCTTGTTCATATGCTCTATTATCTTGGGGACTAACTCCTCGTATTCTTCTTTCGTATACTGTTTGTTCAGAATACAATACTCTTTGTGGCGCAGGCCTATGCAGCCGAAAAGATTGGAGGAGGAATGACAATGATCACAATATTCTAAGTCCCTGGCAGCAGTCCATGATGTATGAGTGAACTTACAGTTGTACGATTTCTCCCCACAGGCAACACATTCGTAAGAAAGCTCAAGATCCCCCCAGGCAAAATAATCATAAACATCCAAACCATTAACGCACCAAAAACAAAACTTACACTTTCTTGCATTCTTGATATAGAAAGAATCATAAGTTTTTTCTGAATTAGAAACATAATCTCCAGAGAACTTATTATTCATCTGGCCATGATAAAACTTTCTTGGGGACTGGAAATAAACCTCTTTATAATATTTTTCTTTCAGAGCAATAAGGTTTTGATAAGAACCAATGCCCATTTCAGCTTTTTTCTTTAAGTATTCTTCTTTTGTATATGGCTTATTGAAAATATGATAGGATTTATTACGTAGACCACTGCAGGCAATACAATCAGAACAGTTACGACAATCAAATAAAAATATGGAGTCGCGACATTTAAGGCATGAATGAGAAAATAAAAGATTGTAGCAGTTCTCAATGTCAAAACATTCGTAGCTTTTCTCACTTTTAAAACAGTAAAAATTGTCGAAACAGTCTCTGGAATTCTCAATGTAATGAGAGTAATAACAGTCCCAGTCATCTAAAGCTCCAAATATCAAATAACAGTTCTTAAGGTCGCCTGCGCAATTAGTGTAGGCGCTATTGACCAAACGGCTCCCCATAGCATTATTATTATGAGGTCTAGGAACTTGATGTTGTAGCTTTTTTATTTGCTCAAGAAAAGAACAAGAAAAATCTAATTCTTGAGTATATTTAGAACTATCCCAATTATCGCTCCACCAGCATTTTTGGCAATACACAGGAAAAGACACATTTTCCGGATACACAGAAATAACTGATTTTTTGCACAGATCGCATTTTCGTTTATATAGTACCCGCTCATTACGAAACATCATTCTTCTCTGCATTCTACACTCCGGGCACCAGGTGGGTGCCGGCACCTTGAGTTTCTCGTAGAATTCAAAATCCTCGGGTTCTATTGTGAACTCCTTTTGACAATTTTGGCACTTTTTAGTTTGACTTTTCATTATCTTATTCTACCAAAAAACCGCCTTGTTGGCGAGTTTTCCGGAAAAACAAAGTTGACCACATTTTTTTTGACTAGCGAGGCGCAAAATCAAAATAAACAAAAAAGTCCAAATAATGGACTTTGGCTATGGCCTAACTAAACAGAAGTTCATTTATGTGAAATTTGATGATAAGAGAGGCCCAAAACACTTGCCTTGAGCCTCTTTCGGTTTCGTTTGTTTTAACTTCAGTATGGAACTACTACTTGATATAGCCCCATGTGGTTGTGGTTTTACCACAACCAATATCATAGGCTCTCACGAACACTGTCAATCTGGGGCGTATTTTGGCATCACTGTTTTCTCTTGAAGCAAACACTTTTGTGCCGGTTGTCTGCGCGTGAGGATGGGGTTCAAGCAGGATTGCGCCAAAATTATTATCAGGATGAGCCACCCAATATTGAGCCATCCTTGTTACATCCCATTCGTACCAGCCAATGTCACCAGCGATTTCTATGGTATCATTGGCATTCACAACAAAGTCCTCGCCAGGTCTGTTAGTACCTATTCCAGCCCAAATATCTCCAGTGCCCGTCCATTTACCGCACACTTCCATTGGACCAGCAATCCTGCCATCTATTCCAATTCCATCGCCCTCGGCCCAGCTTTTCAATAGTCGATGAACAGCAACCTTTTTCTCATGAGCGCCATTCCTTGTTTGTGTGAGGTACATCTCTACAGTCGCTTTGCTTACCACAGCATTGGTCGGGATACACCAAATATCGAACATCACCAACACTGACTTGCCGTCAAAGTATGTTGGATCATATTCACAACATTCGTTTTCAATATTCGCGCCCATGTTGTTTGTGCTATTCCCAAAACGCTGTGTTACATGGGTGTCCATTGTTCCTTTATACCCGTTCAACCCAAACTGAAACACAAATGTATCCTGTCCAACCGCTAATCCTCCAAGGACAGGAAGAAGAAACACTATCAGGACCAAAAAAGTCATCTGTTTCATCTTTTCCACTCCCCTATTGTAAAGTTGCGTTAAAACAAATAAAACCCTTTCTGTTTCCTTTATACTCTTTTTCGAAAATTTATCAAATTAGAAACTCTGATATCCAAAAATCAGAACCATTCCTAATTCTTTTATTGACTCGGCGAAAAATTTTTATCTAAAAATAGAGTTGACTCCTGTTTTTTCTTATTCTTTTTAATTAAAAGAATGCTACGTGCAAACCCTCCGTCAAATAATTTAGGATGAAGATTTCTCCGGTTATTATACTTAAGGCGTAAAAGACGTTGTGCAATACAACAAAAACAAAAAGCCCAACGGTGGAAGCTCCGGTTAATATTAAAAACTTTTTTAACTTGCCTTTTGCTTTCTCTCTCAAGCTTAAAATCAACAAAACCAATCCTAATAGACAAAAAAACAGCCATTGGGATGAGAAACAGTTTAGAACCCATAAACAAATCTCTAAATGCCGGAATAAAAAATTGGCAAAGGACAACGAGAAAAACTCCTGCCAGCGCCCAAAATGTTACTATTGTAGATTGCTTTAAACCTTTCATTCTTTCATTCTACCAAAAAATCGCCTTTTGGCGATTTTTTATTGGACGAACGATGTTAAAAGCTGGTTAATAAATATTTGAAAATAAAAATTGCCCACCGATGGGCTTTTTGGCTTTTAATTTAGTGTAAGTTATGTTATAATATTCTAATAATATTACAAAAAAATGAATAAAAAAAATCTTAATGATACAATTGTAGCGCTTTCTATTAGACAGCCATGGGCTGAACTGATTTTGCGAAGGGAAAAGACAATTGAAACTAGAAAATGGAGCACAAGTTTTAGAGGAGAATTTTATATCCACGCTTCTAAAATTATAGATAGAAAAGCATGTAAAGAGTTTGGAATAGATCTAAATTCTTTAGTAACTGGGGCTCTTATTGGAAAAGCCACTATTAAAGATGTTGTGGAATATCATACTGATAAGCAATTCATGTTAGATAACGAGAAGCATATATCTGGTTTTTATGGTTTTACTAGACCTACCTTTGGTTTTTTATTACGCGATATAAAAAAAATAGCCCCTATCTCTGCTAAGGGCAATTTAAAATTCTTTAAATTACAAGTTTAACTCTTACTTAAATGCGGGGGCAAATATTCTCTGAAATTTTTTATTAGATTTTGCTCGAAAGCAGTCAGTTATTTCTTTTGCATGTCGTTTATACATCCTCACAAGTTTTTGAGGATTTACTTTTTCTTCGCACACGGATAAGTCTGGAGCATGAAAAAGAAGTTCGGTATCAGAAAGAGACCTCATATTTAGACAAAAGCGAAGAAAATCAGCAATCATGGTTTTCTTATCTCGCTGTAATTTAAAAAATTGATTGAAGACATTAGTAAGATAATTGGCATCTTTCTCCCAGAGACGTGCATGATACACAGCTGATCTTCTAATGATACAGGGAATACATTCGCCATCATGTCTTCCTTTAAACCTTTTGATGCCTCCCTGTTTTGCCCAAAGCGGCACTCTAGACCAATTCCAACAAGAAACTGTCTTTGCAACTAACCCCTGTAACTCTTGCCTCGCTAAAATATTTACTACTTCGCCCTTAGTGCGATAGAGGAATGGATTTTCGATAATAAGATCGATTCCAAAGACAGCTTTGATAAGTTCTTTAAAGCGCACCAAAAAGTGAGGATGCGTCGTTCGCGTATTTACGCGGGCCTCAGAAAACAGGGGATTTAGAGCCACAGGCCCGTTTTCAAATATATAGATTTTTTTAATTTTAGATTCAAGAGCAACGGCAGTGGCTAAAGATAGAAACAAAAATGATCGCAGGTGCTGAATCATAACAGACCTAAATGGGGCTGACAATGAGTTCTTAATTTTCTTATCCCCTGTTTTACTGACACGAAGACTCAAATGCTGAATTGGCCTATCATATATCTTTTCCAGCTGGCTTATCAATGACTTTTGTATTCCGACTAATATATTACTAGAATAATGGCTGACAAAAATGGGATCTAATTTATGATTAAGAACCCATGCCGCTCCCGCTAAACTATCTAGGCCTCCTGAAAAAAGACAAACGCATCGATTGTCTGATTTAACAGAAAATCTACGAAGTTTATCTGTTTCCTCTTTGCGTTTGATGAATTTGATACTAAAATTATCCCGTCCAAGAAATGAAACCGTCTTTTCTATCTCTTTTTGCGCATTAGACCATACACGGGGGTGCCGTACCGGCATGAGAACGCTCACTCGCCTTTCTAAATTAAACTCCCTTTTTGTATAAAGATCTGCCATATATACTGTTGTTCCAATATCAAGCAAATCTTTAATGAGAGAATGGATGTTATGTCCAAGCAAGCGCTCTAAGACATCAAAAGAAAACGAAATGTTTGGATCTTCTGTGTGGAATAAGAAACGCTTCGCCTTTTTATCCACTACATAAGACTTCCTAAGTTCTGAAAGCGACTTCGTTCCAACAATGACATTAAGAAAAGACTTGCGAAGGTTTTTTAAATTTTCCCTCTTTGGAAGCAGTATCCCAAAGGTTCTAACAAAGGCATCACTAATTCGTTGTTTATTTCGTGTAAAATCTCTCTCTTCTATACATTCCATTAGGAATGGAAGAAATATCCCTGTTTTTACTTTACACTGATTCGCTAGCGTCTGTCTCAATTTTCGCTCATTTGATAAAGAAACAAAATATCCATCCTTTGAGAAATTGTACCAATAACCAGAATCGAATTGAAGATCTCGCCATGACCTACGAAATTGATCAATGCAAAGTTCAAAGAAATATTGGCTGAGGAAAAGCTTTAACACTCCTCTTATGCCAAGAATCTTTATGGAACGGCGTAAATTATTCTGAATTTTATGTTCATTCAGTCCTGGATTCGCTTCAACTGCCTTGTGAGTAGCATTCTTTAAACTCAGTATAACTATAATTTTCTTGACTGCTCTTTCTGTAATTCTACCTAAAGGATAATAATTAAGTCGCGGGTGTTTAAGACAAAATGCTGTCCAGACAGCATCGGGCAACGCCCAACTATTAAGACGATCCGAACACACAAATCCATAACTTTTCAAAGAAGTGCGAAGCGAGTGTTTTTTTATCTTGTTGCAAAATTCAATAATTATTGAAGCTGTTCCACAAAGTGATTTAGCTACAACTTGGTTGTCCAACGATCTTATGGCAGTTGAAATTAATGTCGTAATCGTTTTCATTCATTATGTATCTCTTAAATTTTTGCTAGTTTAAGTGGATATCACCAGTTACTTTAGCCACCTGATCCACTTCCACTACCTCCTCCATCTCCGCCATCCTCGCCATCTTTATCCTCGCCATCTTTATCCTCGCCATCTTTATCCTCGCCATCTTTATCCTCGCCATCTTTATCCTCGCCATCTTTATCCTCGCCATCTTTATCCTCGCCATCTTTATCTCCATTTTTATCTTCATCATAAAACCCTTCCCTTTTTGCCATTGCGTCTATAAGAGAACTAATTTCCTCTGGAGTAAGCCCTTTAATCTTTGTGTGTGAGTCAAAATCTGGAACAGCTTCTGCGCCATAATCACCATCAGACCATCTTCTCATAGCCTCTTCTGTTGTTAAATTACGATAAGTGCTACCAGTCAATAACTCCCTTGCTGCTTGCCAACCAGTTTCTAGTGAATTAAATCTCAAAAATGTACCTTCTGGTTCTACGGTAGCTAATCCTGTGTTTATATATTTCTTTCGCGTAAATGAGGAAACTTTAATGTTTAATGGGTTATTATTTCTTTGTGGTCTATTCTTAGCCATAGTTTCTAATTTCTATTTAAAACTTAATTAAAATTCGACCTTTATTTAATTATACTAAATATTTCCCAAAGGTTCAAATCGTGCCTTAACTAAATTAAAAATTCTGCAAAAATAAACAGGATTTTAAGTTCTGGGCGGCTCGGTCGCAAGAACCGAGCACTAGCCTGCTCCGGAGCTAGGACTCGAAGGAGTTGTCCGAAGGCATTGCCTCCTCGCTTTGCTCGTCGCAATTCGGGGGCAAGGTTCTCGCCACAGCCACGCAAACAATATGTAAATTCAAATACCAAAAGGTATTAAAATTTTCATTGCTGACCACCGTGGACAACGTTAGAACTATTATTCAACGACAGGAGGAACATATATATGTCCCAAATCTAATTCAAACTACTTAACCCAATTTTTTTTCACTAGAATAAAAAATTCAAAAATTCTTGTTTATTCTTCTGACTTTTTGGAAGAAAATCTAAAAAAGTGGAGGAAGTTGAGAAAGGAAAGAAAGCTTAGAAATACCCACGGACTAATCTCTCCTGAAAAGCCTAAGAACCCAAGAAACCCAAGAAACCCCAAAAAACCTAATCTATTTTTTTTCATTTCAATATTCTTAAAATTTACTTAAATTTTGAAATAGTTCGACCCTTTAAATTATTATATCAAAAAATCGCCAACAAGGCGACTTTTTGAACTTTATAGTGCTGCCGGACCAGGACTCGAACCTCTCTCGGTCGCCCTATTAAGATAGGCGGTTCGGTCGCTCGAACCGAGCACTAGCGTGCTCCGAGGATGGTACAATATTGGAACTTGGTTTTTAGATAGATTTCCAGGAATAGAGCCGATTAAACTACCTATTTTAAGTCTAATGAAATAAAAACAGCCCCAATATTAAATCAGGGTTGTTTTTTTATAGAGTCAATTATTTTTTTCTCTTTTTCAAGAGGAAATAAACCACTACTCCAATTACTATCAGAAGAACAATCGGACCTGCAATCCAAAAAAGTATTGCCGTGGCAATCCCCTTTCCAACAGCTTTTGCCACTTCTTTTGCTCCTTCCGGTAGCACTATTTCAGGTGCTTCTCCTGACGGTACTTCTCCAGACGGCAGTATTACTTCTGGTGTTACTTCTTCTTCCTCCTCCCCAATCGGCGCTTCGCCTTCTACCGGTGGTCGAATCGTAACGCTCAAAGTATATTTAACCACATTTTCACTGCAATACTCATCACAAATAACGGCAATAAAGACATCTCCACTTTTTGCTATTGATACAGAATTTGTAACAATTGCGCCCGGATTTGGGGCATATTCATCTTTTAATTTTTTCCTATCGCCATCATATACAGTTACTTTCATTCTTGCCTCACTCGGTGGAGTAACTTTAACAGTTAATGTTTCTCCTTTTTTTACGGCTGTCTTGTAGAAATCTTTAGTATCTGTGCCTTCCTTTCCAGAAAGATAAGCTGTATATTCTCCCGGAGTAATACTCACTGGATTCTCAAATGTATCGCTGGCATCTGTCTGACTTCCGACATCAAACCTATCTTCTATTGAAATATCATACTTTGTACCTTCTGCAGTAAAATTGACGCCACCTCCACCAACACTCATATAATATACATATGAATCCTGACCTGAATTCGGTAACCACTTATATATACCAATCAGTCCCACGCCATAAATATTATCTAAAGGATTATCATAACCCGGAAGAAGCATTACCCTATCTTCGTTATACAATACGGTGTGGCTTATTATATCTACTCCTGTCGGCAGATTTGTAACTTTTACCGCAAGTATCTGTCCGGCTCCCACCGTAAGTTTAAAATACTCTGGCACCTTGCGGGAGATATCATGATCTGTAACATAATTTCCCGGCTCTATCTTAACCGCAGTCTCAAAACCGTCTCCGCCTTTGGGTAGAGCTTGCTGGGCATTAACCATCCCTATTACTCCAACCAAAAGCGCTCCCAAAAAGACAGCTATTGCTAAATTTTTAGCATTAAATTTTGCCATATATTATTTATCTTTAGTATTTTTTTCGACCTTTAACTTAAAAACCAAAACCCCTAATAATAAAAATGGGATAACAAATTTTAATTTGTTTTTCATACATCATTCGCTAATCGGCTTGGCGTATTTGAGGTCTTTTTTAACAAAATCATAGTAGCTTATATGCGGATTGTCAGCTGAATCAAGGACTATGGAAGTGTACCAACCAACGGAACCCGTAGAGCCGTCGACGGTCTCGGTCTGCCAAGAGGTTCCATTCCAGTGCGCGTATTTGAGATCCTGAGGAGTTTCAAAATAATAGCTTATGTGGGGATGATTGTTCGAGTCGAGGGCCAGAGAGTTGTGCAGGCCCACTCCGGCAAAACCGTCTGCATCGTCAACGGTCTGAATATCCCAGGAACTTCCGGTCCAGCGGGCGTACTTGAGAACGTTAGAATAAATGTTATCAGGTCCAGGTCCACAATAGCTTATGTGGGGACGGCCACTCGAGTCGAGGGCTATAGAGTTATCGCCCCCGGAGTCCACGGTCTGGGTATCCCAAGAGCTTCCGGTCCGGTGCGCATAGCAGAGAACAGGCGTGGGAGGAAGAAATTGAGTTTCACCACCTTTGTATTTAACGTAACTTATGTGAGGGTGGTCGCTTCCGTCGATAGCTATGGAGATTCTTAGCCCAAAGGGCATCATGGGCACATCAGTGTCAACCGTCTGGGTATCCCAGGAGCTTCCGGTCCAGCGGGCGTACTTGAGGGCGGCTATAGGAAGGCCATCATGTTCAGCAATGCCACCAGGTCCATAATAGCTTATGTGGGGATGGCCCTTCGAGTTGAGGGCGATCGAAGTGACTGGGTCGACAGCCTGACCGACGGTCTGGATATCCCAGGAACTTCCGGTCCAGTGCGCGTACCTGAGGTTGAACTCACCGTGAAGATAGCTTATGTGGGGATGGCCGCTCGAGTCAAGGGCTATGGAAGGATATCCAAAAGCAGGAGATTCAACGGTCTGGGTATCCCAAGAGCTTCCGGTCCAGTGCGCATAGCAGAGCATTCCCCCGCCTAAATCTTTGACATAACTTATGTGGGGGTGGCCTTTCGAGTCGAGGGCTATGGATCTGTTTCCTACCTCAGGCGATCCGTTATCGACGGTTTCAATGCTCCAGCCAAGGCCCGGCGTCTTTTCCCCTGATGGGGCGCCTTCTTCTGCTCCTTTTTGACAACCTGCCCCGATTAAAACTAAAACTCCTAATAATAAAAATGGGATAACAAATTTTAATTTGTTTTTCATATTTTAATTAAATTTAATTAATAAATTCGGCCTTTAAAAACCAAACGGTATTTGCATTATTTGAACGCCAGCTGGTAATTCAAACATGCTGTCAGAAATATCACCAAAATCTATATTCTTTAATTCTACTACTGAGGTGCCTTTAGCTGTAGCTGTTTCTGTCCTGATGGGTAAGCCGTACTTTGTCCATACCCACATCTTCACCTCCTCTGTTTGGGTACTATATTTGATAACCAGGCAGGTTTTTCCATCCAGAACTTCAGTGCCAAGGGTAACCGGATTATATTGCTCAACAGATTCGGATTGTTCAGTCGGAGATTCTCCTGTTGTCTCCTCAGCCTTGTGTAAACTTATTTTCATGGCCATGTTTTCTGCCGGATAATATATATGTGCCAGCTGTTTACCTGCATCTACTAAATAGATTATACTCTTCCCCTCGAAGGTTCCTTCCATTCTCATCCTCTTTCCTTCCCACCACATTTTCATTGTAACTGCTGCCTCGCCGGGAGCAGTCGCCACCATGTCGTACTTAAAAGAAGTTATCCCCGCTGCCTTAGCTAAAACATCAGTTAATGATTCTGTCGCTTCTTCAACTTTTTCTTCTTCAATTACCCCTTCTTCCGCTTTTTTCTCTCCGCAACCAGCACCTACCAGAATCAAAACTCCTAAAAGTAAAAGAGGCGCAATAAATTTTAATTTAGTCATAGCTTAATTTAAATTTAACTTTTACTCGACCTTTTAGAAATTGAATTTCTTGGCAAATTGTCCGATTACAGGCAAGGGCTTTTGCTTTCCGCCCAAGACATTAAGAATACCCATAATTGCCAAAACCAAAATGATAATCCAGATTACAAATCCAACTACCCAGCCAATGAAAGGAACCATACTGATGAATATATTAATTACAGAAGCAATAAGTAAAACCAGCCCCTGCTTGATGTGGAATTTCACAAAAGGATCATCTTTGGCCGTTAAAAGAGGGATTACAACCAGAATCCCCAAATAGCACAAAATTGCCATTAGGTTTTTCTCTCCCCCTTTTATAGGTTTTTGAGGTTGAGGTGTTTCTTCCATAACTTAAATTAATTAATTAATTGCAACTCGACCTTTTCTTAATCGCTAATTTAATTATAACAATTATTATTCCCAATACCAACCACTGACTTGTGGAAAGCCAGAGATAGTGCGGATCGGATAAAGGAGTGCCCGAAGAACGGGTGAAATCTAAGAAAAATCGGGAAAAAGAATACAAAAATAAAAAGGCAAAAAACAATTGACCGGGTTTCTTCAACCTCGGTTTTAAATACTTTAAGATTAAAAACAAAATTAAGGCACTGATTATCAAGTATTCGGCCACCGGATGCCTCATTACCCCATCTGGCCAAGTGATCCCCCAGGGCAAAGAAGTCACGGCTCCCTGATGGTCATTAATTAAAGCACAGCCGATTCTACCCACGGCAATAGAAATAGGAGCAATCAAAACCACCGTATCTGCGATCGGAAAGAACAAATGAAGATTTTTGGTTAATTTCAAATACAAAAATCCAGCTAGCAGAACCCCAAAAATTCCCCCAACAATACTCAACCCTCCCTGACCCAGCAACATACTTCCTGTGGCTCCACCTAGAAACACCCAAATAAATAAATTGTGAATAATCTTAGTATTAATTCCTTTTTTGGGAGCCTGCCTCAACACAAAAAGATAAGCTATTAAAGCTCCAATAGCCACAAAAATTCCCCAAACCTGAAGCGTTATCGACCCTATCGCGATTTCACTAAACGAAAAATAAGGCATATGATTCCCCCAATAATCATTAAGTCAGCAATGTTAAAAATAGAAATAGGCAAGAAGAAAACCCGAATCCAGTCAATGACATAGCCAAAATAAATTCTATCGAAGAAATTGCTCAGACCTCCTAAAATAATCAAAGAGAAGCTCATCATTAAAAGAAAATCTCTCTTTTGCCAGCTACAGCTTCGGATTTTTAAATAATAGGGGAGAATCCCCTCCCAAAACAAACCACTTGGTCAATCTATCCAAAACTATCAAACCTAAATTGAGAAATACCAATAACCTTACCGTGCTTTTATACTTCATTATTGCTGTGGTGGTGCCCCTGGCGGAGGAGTCATATACTGTTCAAAACAAGCTCCAATTTGCTCCCCAATCTGTCGGGTTGGCATAAAATTCCCCGAACGAATTTTATTCGTATTCTCTGGCCCGATACTTGAATTTAAACACTCTATAACTTTCTGATTAGCGTGTTTAAATCCTTCGTGCATCCTTTCCAGGTTCGCTCTTGTTTCCTGAATCTCTGCTTGGGGCATCAGGCCGTACTGCGCAGCAAATTCAAAACAAGTCTCTTGATTGGCGAGCTCGTTACAAAAAGCCTCGCATTCTTCTTTTGATTTGCAGTCGCCCGGCCCCTTACCTTTGGTTTTTCGAAACATCTCCAGTTCTTCTTGGGTCATTAATCCTGCTTTTTGAGCAAATTGAGCACATTCTTCCATATGACTCTCGTCAGCGCAATAAACTTCGCACCCTTCTTTTGATTTACAACCACCAGGACTCTCTCCTCTCGCCATTAAAGACACTGCTTTCATCCCCCGGCTGCAATTTCCTGAAGATAGTATCCCTATCTTACAAGCATACGAGAAGCACTCTCCCATATGAGCTGGCTGTGAGCAATAAGCATCACATTTTTCTTTGGTTCTACAGTCTCCCGGAAAAGGAATTCCAGCCAGTATAGCCTTTCTTACCAATCTTGCTTCTGCTGCTTCTTCTGGAGGAATAATTCCAGCTTTTTCAGCAAAATCTATACATTCTTCTATCTTGGTCGGCTCTTCGCAATAGGCCTCACATTGAGTCGGGTTTAAACATCCGCCGGGCGGCACTGCCCCTTCGGCCAAGGCCTTCATTATTTTTTTAGCTTCTGCTAATTCTTCCGGCGACAATAAATTGTGGGCTTCAGCAAAAGATACACACTCTTCAATATTTTCCCAACTATCACAATAAGCCTTACATTCTTCTTCATTCTGACAATTTCCCAATTCTTTAACCGGAAAACTAATTTGAGCAAAAACAAAAACTCCTGCTAATAGTCCGAGAACAAAGATAACTGATAAAAATGTTTTTGGCATAAATTAATATTTACTCAAAAGGGTTTATTTTCAATCCTTCAAAAGGATTAATTTTCTTAAAGGGATTAGTCTGGGGAATTTTTTCTGCTGGGTTCTGAATCATTTCATAAATGTTTTCACCAAAGGTTGTAGCTTTTTCTTTCTCCAGAAGCTCTAATTGAATGCTGGGGCCTCTTTTGAAAAAATATAAAGCTCCCCCAACCACCAAGGCCAGAATCACAACAATCAATAATATTTTCTTATTGCCTGTCATCATATTTATTATGTCAAATATTTCCCGAAAGTCCAAGCTTAGTTATCCACATAGCTATAACCAAAAATTTAGAATTAAAATATTTTCTCGCATTTTGTACTTAATTCGTCATTATCGATTATTTCGTTAAGTTCTTCTACCGAAAGAACTCCAAAGAACGGAGTGTCCTCACCACAAAAATAAAGCTCTTCAAAAGGATTATCTATAATTAAAGGAATAAGAAAATCATTCCCTCCCATTTTAAATTTAGCCCATTCTTCATAGGTCATATTGCAAAAAACAAAATTATAGGGATTTGCATATGGATATTTTAGATAATCAGGACTGCATCCACGACTTATGGCAAAATATCCATTGTTAAGCTTATCTGATCTAACTTTTAGATTAGCCGATGGGAGCGTTGCAAATTTACTGCGATCATCATAGACAAATCCATACACAAGATTGTAATAATCTCCCCTTGTTTTAAAAACCCAGCTGCAAGGAGACATTTGCTCTTCTACCTCAGAAGGCGTTGTTATTTCCTCTTCTTCGGGAGCAGCAATATTTTTCCAAACAAAAAATCCTCCCACGCCCAGACCGATGATAATTAATATGATGATTAAAATTTTCGTTTTCATCTTCATTTTTATTCTACCAAATATTTCCCAAGAGTTCAAATTGTGTCTTAACTAAATTAAAAATCCTGCAAAAATAAACAGGATTTTAAGTTTTGGGCGACTCGGTCGCTCGAACCGAGCCCTAGCCTACTCCGCCTACGAGATGACGTTAGAACCTGTTTGACAGTATAAAACAACTATCCCACCTCTCAACTCACTATATTTTTTTCAAAATAAAATACCCCAAGGGGTAGTTTTGTTTTTATCTTTTAGTCAAGTTTATACTCCAAAATGATTATGTATTGTTTTTTTGGCCTTCTTTTATTTCGTCTCCATTATTAGAACCATCCCTTTCATTCCCCTGCTCTTTTTCGTGATTCTGTTCTTTCCAAATATCATAAAATAAATCATAAAAGTCTTTCTGTGGTAAATCAGAAGGTGTAGGTCTTATATATTCTTTTATGTATTCTTTAATGGTGTTGGCCATATTTTGTGATCTAAATCAAACCAAATAATATAAAAAATTCCCAAAGAGTAGGCCCCATATACGCGAGCCAGTTGTTTATTTATACCAAGAAGCGCAAAATGAAACGCAGCCATTTTTTTAACTCTTGTGTCGTCGAAGCCTTCTGGCTTGGTAGTCTTCTCCCAATTTACTTCCCTAAAATGATATACTCGTCTACTCCTCAATAACTCCTTAAAAGACTTTTCATTGATTTCTTTCAAGCGCTTTAAACTCTTTCTAATTTGTTCTTTAGACCAACAGGAAATGCAGTAATCAGTGCTGTTGGTATCATAATATTCAAAGCTAAATTTAATTTTCTCACCATTATCCATTTTTCTTCAAGTGTTGTGCCAATATCTCCCTGTCAAGAAGTGGTTTATTGGACGATACATTAGGCACCAAGCCTTCTCTTGCACTAATCCACGCCCTTTCTCTATGACTTATAAGCATCAACTGAAAAGCAGTAAACTGCTCACAAGCCTCGTAAACACGGTCCAATAACTCTGAAACTTCTTTTGAACATTTCTCGAGAAGCTTTTCTTTTGTGATATCCACATAACTTTTCGCATCAATAGGCATAGAGCCATATTTCTTCAACTCCCTATACAAAGAAGGGACAACAGGACCGGCAGGCCAAGCCTCAATTTTCTCCTCAAATAATCTATCTCTACCTTTGTTTTTTAATAAATACGAAACATATGCAAAATAAACCAACTTTTGCATTTTCAAAGGAGAGATAAGGCTCCCGTCTTCCTCTGCCCTTATCAGAAAATACTTTGCGATATCAGATGGAGAAAGCATGTTCTTACTTCTTATTTTAACACCTAAAATAATATCAAAGAAACAAAAACTGTGGATAACTGTAATTTGTTTCTAATAAAATTTCTTACCGCTGTCAACCCGCCCCGCTACTCACTATTTCTGAAATCCAAAACGTCTAATTAGGGACTCAAGTATTACCATCACAAAGGCTTTTTATCGCTAATGCACAAGATTTTGCTCTTTCCTCTAAAAATTTACCATAGTCCCCTTCTGCTAAAAGATTGAAATCAATAGAATGAGTTTTTAAGCGTCTGCGAATCTCTTCTTTTCCTAATGTACTAGCCTCACATCTTTCCAGAAGATATTTAATTGGCTCCTTGGCAGATATTTTTCTATTAGTTCTCCATGTGACCAAAACACAATTTAATGCACTATAGCTGTACATGTTTTGATCTTTTATTCTTTCTTTCAAAAATGCAACCGGATAAAGATGGTGATATTCCCGTTGTGTAATATTATTTCTAGACAAAGGTGAACCGTCTGCTATATCTTCAGCACCGCCCCTCATGCTCAATAATAAGATGGCCCGTGCTAATCTATCTCTGTATTTAGGCCACCTACTTTGAATTAATAACTCCTTACCAGGTAAAGGATATTTATTTTCATCAAAGCAGGGGACTGTAGCTTCGTCTGCCTTACTCTCTATAACCCTTTTAAGAGAACGGTAATCTTGCAGAATAGCAGTAGGAACAGCCCGATCATACCTCTCAGTAAACAAAGATCTCCATAAATATTTTCTGAGTAAAATCCTGATATTTCCTCTTTCATCCGGGGATTTCGGTGCTTCCGCCCACAAAGCGGCTAACGGTGCCAATATGCTTTCTATAGGCAAACGATCTCTATCAAAAATCTTCTCCTCTTTTAAAAACTGGGTGAGTTCTTTGGTCCCTTCAACAATCTTAGGCCAATCCTCAGTAATTTTTTCTAAGTCTAAACTAAAATAACCTCTTTGATTGGGTACTTTATCCTGTAAAAGAGCCTCGACAGAAAGAACAAAGTTCGATGGCTCTGTATAATAGGTAATCTCGGGAATAGAAGAATCTAAGGTTGCAACTAAATCGTGGAGTGATTGACCGGTAGCTGCCTCGAGTTGCGCTACAATGATATCAAAAGCTGTTAATCTTACAAGTGTCGTATTTAATTTCACAAAAACTTCTATTGCAACGTCCTTAGAAGTTCCTGAGGGTAAATAAAGAAATGGGAGGTTGAAAGAAGCAACTTTGTCCCTCAAAGATCTTATTACGTCATCAATTTTTCTTGCCAAGGCGATATCATCATCTGCAGCAATGTCAGCCCATTCCTTATATGTTGATTCGTCATCGGGGTTAAGGAGTTTGAAGGGAATCAGCTGCTTTTTCCAGCATTCTTTTGACTGACCTATCCAAAGTGGAAACTTTTTGTCATTTTTCTTCCAACGAGTGACCGCAATCACCTCAGGATTTTTCTTATCCTTTATGTCCACCAAGTAAGCCTTATCTGGATAATTATCAGTGAGGGCTCGCCACAATACTGTTAAACGCTGTTGTCCATCCAAAAGCAATTCATTAACTCTCTCGCCTTTTTCGGGCGCCCCCACTATCTCACGAGATATAAACGGAGGCCTCTCGCCACCTACACCCAAAATGAGAGTAGTGCCAACAGGCAAATCTCTTACTACGCTTGTAAGAAAGTCTGCTGCTGTACTTGAGCCCCATGCTTCAAAACGTTGAAAACGAGGCAAAAGAATCTGTCTTGTTCGAATCTTTGTTAACCAATCTTTTATTGGGCGTTGTCTAGCTTCCATTTTTTTATCTGTTTAAATTATAATCCATTATAAACGCAATAAATTATAACACAATACTTAATTATGGTTTACCCATTTTCAAATCTTTTTAATACTTATAACTATCTACTAAATTGCCACTGGCGTCTCGCAAGAAAGCGGTATCGCCAGTATTATTCCAAATGGCATATTCGCCTTCAGGACATTGCCAATAGAATTTCTCTTGAGTATCAAGACCACAACCAGAGTAAATAAATAGGCTTTCATCTGGAGCTAAGGTAAGATCAGTAAAAGTATAAATATGGTTTGCCTCATCTTTTAGAGTCCAATTTGTCATATTAACTGAGTTTTCATCTTGGTTTTTAATCTCTACCCACTCACCATTTTTATTCTCATTATCATTACCCGGAGCATCAGCGTTGATATTGACGATTTTAATTACACCTGGAGGAACTTCGCCACGAACCCAGAGACCTCGCTGAGCTTCTCTTGCCTCACGCTCAGCCTCAAGAAACAAATCTTTATATTTTACATTAGGCGGAAAAGTATAAACATTGGCATAGCCTCGGCAAACTAATTCTAAATTAACCATTGTCTCCCCTACCCAAACATAAGCTAAGGTTCGGCCATACCTATCTTTAGTTTGAACATCAAGTTCTAATTTAATTTCCTTTTCATCGACCAATTTCTTGTTTTCATTGGTAGCCTCAGTAAAATATGGACGGCCTGATTCCGGAGTATTTATTCCCAGATAACGGATTCTCTCTTCTCCATCTACTTCAATAGTATCTCCGTCAATAACATAGGTAACTGTAGCGAGCCTTGTTGGTCCTGTTGGACCTACTTGCTGGGCAAAACATTTACTTCCTTCTCCGTTTGAAAGCTGTTTTCGCAACTCTTCTATCTGTTCCTGAAGAGAAGCCACCCAATTTCTTAATTCCTCAATCTGAACATTTTTTAAAAAGACGGGCCATCTCCCCAATCCAAAACCCACTGAAACTAAAATTATTGCCCCGGTAAGTATTCCAATGAATTTTAGTTTATTCTTCATTTTTTTATCCTTCAAATTCTAATTTTCTTAATTGGATTTCTTCGTCGGCTTTTTATCAAAAATAGAGTTGACCCCGTTTCTACTATTCCCTCTTTCTTCCTAATCGAACTCACGAATATCGTAGTAATTAGCACCAACTCCCACTTTAATAAAATAATCTAAGAGTTTTAGATTGTTCCATCCATCGATTACTCCAAAAGTATTTGGCTCCAAGTTCAATCTAAAATCTTTAATCTTCCTATTATTTATTGATTTATCTTCTTCTCTCATTCCCAACCCAACCAATTTGGTCCCTGCTTCGTCTGTCAGGCAACACCCAGAATAAGATAATCCAAATAAATAATGTTTATAAAATCCCGGGTTGCCAAAATAATCCGCTTCTACATAAAAGTAAAACATTCCCCAGTTACCAATATTAGTATCAGTTGGCTCATAATCTCTCAAGTCTCTGAGTGTCATCTTCCCTAACTTCAATCCATCAATACTATCTCCTCCAGCAAATGAAATACCTATAGGTATTTCAGGATTAAAATTTGAGTCCCTTGTGGTTACTGCATAGGCAACGACTCTTCCTTCTTCGTTTATAATGACTTGAAGATAATATTTTTTGTGTACATAAATTATCTCTGTATATTTATCCACCTCGGAAGGATGCTGAAATGCTTCCCATTTTCCTTCTTGGTTCTTAATATAATCCGTAAGTTTGGCTGGTAATTTTTTCTTTATAGCTGGCTCACCGAAAATGGACTTTAAAAAACTTATATTCATTCCAATAGTAATTTTTTCAAGTTCTTGGTATAAAATTTTATTTTCAAAGAAGCTCCTTTCAATAAAACCATAAAGATGAGTTATCCCTTGAGCACCGCCATACAAAGAACCAAATACTGCGAACAAGGCAATAATACTTCCAGCAATCATGGCTGCTGGACTTTTTTTAACTTTTGTTATATACCATTGAGAAACTTTTTTAATTTTTTCTTTCATAGATTTATTTTATTTTCTTAAATAACGCGTCGCGGTCGGGACCACTAAGCCACCAATGCACTAAATCTTCGGCTTTTAGAATCTTACATTTTTGCCCAAGAATATGTTCTCTGATTTCTATCAAGAGTTGTTTAACTTCCGGCGCGTTTTTCGAGAGCGTCAAGCGAGCCATTATTTTCTTCACAAGATCTTCGTCACGTATCCAAAGAGACAACTCGTAAGACATCCTTGTTAATCCTTCATAGTAATCTAGCAACTCGCGTTCATTCAATATGTCTTTCTCTTTAGCATCATATTTTGCCCATTTAGCAAAAAAGTTGGCGATTTTTGCGGCTTGCTCTCGTTGGTATATAGAAAATCGATAATCCTCAAGATCTTTGCCATATTCGTGTCGTATCGACTCCTCTAATCTTGTTTTAATCCACTTCGCGAGAAGCCATTGTATAACTCCCAGTGAAAAAATAACAAGCCCTCCAGTAGCAAGTAATTCTTGTGTTCCAATTTCGATAACCATAAATTTTTATATTTATTTAATGCCCAACAGAGCAAATTTAAAAGCCGCTTTCAGCGACTTTCAAGTTTGCTCCGCGGGTAGGACTCGAACCTACAACCTGGGCCTTAACAGGGCCTCGCGCTACCATTACGCCACCGCGGAATGTTTTATCATTATCGCAAAAGTGGAGGGGATTGTCAACTGCAATCCTGGGGTTTAACACCCGAAGTTAAATCATACAACTTCGGGTGTTAAACCGTTATATTAAACGTGCTATAATAGCATATTGCTATGTTTGAGGCGGATGAGGAGAAAAATTTGATACGGAAAATTCAAAAAGGAGACAAAGAGGCCTTTGGGCAGGTCTATGATTTTTATTATGATAAGATTTTTAGGTTTGCTTTTCGTAGAACATCGTCGCAGGAGACGGCTGAAGATATTACTTCAGAGGTTTTTTTGAGCGCAATCAAAAGTATTGGCAGGTTCAGGTATAAGAGAAACAATAGTTTTAAGGCCTGGATTTATCAGATTGCCAACAACAAAATCTGCGACTATTTTCGTAAGAATTACCGCAGCCCAACGATTGAATTAGAAAAGGCAGGGCAGTTGTCAGAAAAAAGAGAAAAAAGTCCGGACGCGATTTTTGCTGCCAAATCAGACAGGGAGGAAATAAACAAAGTTATTGCCCAACTTTCTGGAAATGACCAAGAGGTTGTCAACTTAACTTTTTTTGAAGATATGAAAGCGCCCGAAATTGCTGAAATTTTGGATTGTTCGGTTAATTCGGTTTATGTGAGGTTGCATCGGGCACTGAAGAAGCTCAAAGAATTCTTAGTTATTGATTAGAGTATTTAACTTGCGATGTTAAACATACGACATCGCAAGTTAAACACATTGATTATTATGTCCAAAGAACTTTTTGACGATATTAAGAAAATAAAACAAGGCAGAAAAAAGGATATAAGCAATCCCCTGCTTTCGGTTGCTCAAAAAATTATCCAGAGCAAACCCTTAGAACCGGAAATCAATCAAGCACACAAACAAAGTTTGAAAGCCAAATTAGAGGCGCAACTGAAGCCAGAAATTTCTGTTATTTCTGTTCTCAAAACAATGTTTTCTTTGCAGCCGAAAAATCTTGTGGCTTATGGCTCGTTGATAACCGTAGTTGCCTTAGCTGTTCTTTTGACAACTACTATGCCCGGACCTGTGCCCATGAAAGACGGGCTTGTCCCGATGAAAGAGGGAGTTTTTGAAGCAGTAAGAATGGAACAGGCGCCTGTAGCACCTGCAATGGAAACACAAAAAGAAGAAATGCCAGCTGATTTTGAGGTAGCTCTTGTAATAATTGCTGGTTTTGGTATGTTATTATTAGTTGTAGGTGTTGTAAGATTTTACAAATTACAGCGATACAATAAATACAAAGGTCGTAAATCTTAAATAGATTAAAAAAAATGAAAAAAGTACAAACTATTTTAATCCTCGGCTCTTTATTTTTAGGATTAATGCTCTGCGCGCCAGCATTTGCCCAGATAGAAATTAAAAGCATAGAAATAGAAGCAGAAACCATAGGACCCAACCCAACCACCGGGGAAGGCGAAGTCATTATTTCGCCTCAGCCCGGAACAGTTATTATGCCACCTATGGAAGAGGCACCAGCGCCTCCAGCGCCTGCCAGACCTGTCCCGGTGATGAAAAAGATGAGGGAATTGGATGTGTTGCTCAAAGAAGCAAGAAAAGCAGAGGAAACAGGAGATGAACAGGAAATTGAAGTACTTAAGAGACGCATTGATATGGCAGTGCCAGTTGCCGAAGAATTTATCCCTTTGTATCCTGAAGGAGTGACAGGCATCCCAACAGAAGGCATCCCAGCAGAAAAATCTATTGAGGCGCGAACCGGACACGACATTAGCAACTATTTCAAGGTTCAGGTAGGCGAACTAATGAGAGAGAAAATGGATGTTGACCAAAGGATAACAATGCTTAAAGAATTAAGAGGCGGGATAGACACATTGATAGAAGAATTGATTCAAGGCAAAGAAGAAATCACCAGTGACGAAATGAGTGAATTGGTTGAGGAGATAAAGGTAAAACCACGGGAAATTCAGGCGGACAATATAAGGGTACAGACAACGGCCAAGAAAATTATGTTCCGGCTTCAGGGAAAGCCCATGGAGGTAAGGCCAACTGAAGAAAAGGTTATTATCAAAGATGAAGACATTGAGGTTGAGGTAGAGGAATTAACTATCAAGAGCGACGGAGCAATAATGGTTGGCAAATCAGAAGTTAAGGTTACGCCCAGCCAGATAATGGCCAAAATTAAAACTGAGGCAAAAGAAATCAGATTAGCCGAAGAGGAGAATCAAGCGGTTTACAAGGTAAAAACCCAGGTAAGGAGAAAGTTGTTCGGCTTTATTCCAATTGGAATGACCAAGAGAATAACAGCCAGCGCTGTTGATGTTGATGCGGAAATCATCAAAGAAAAACTGCCCTGGTGGAGTTTCCTGACAAGTAAGTAAGGAATGAGCAAGGCCCAATACAAAACCCGATGTTGATTTAAGACCCGACATTTAAAACCCGATGTTGGGAATTCTTTAACATCGGGTTTTGAGTCGGGTCTTGGAACATCGGGTTTTACATTCCTAATTTTTTTCGTCTTTTAACTAAGTAATAGAGAGTCAAAATTAATATCCCTAAAATTATTACTCCGACAAAAATTGCCACCAAGACATTACCTGTTCCCAGAGAAAAGATATTGCCAATTGTTGCTAAGAAAAATGGCTCGGCTTCTGCGGTGTAATCTGTAGGCGTAGCAACCTTTTCCTCGCCTTCTTCTGTAGTTATTAGCAGTGAAGCACAGTAAACGTCATCTATACAGTCACTCTCTTTTTCAATATCACAAGCGGCTGGTTCGCAAATTCGGGTCCGGGTTTGAAGAAGTTTAGTAGAAGTGCAATTTCCTTCTCCACAATCTCCTTTTTGCCAGGAACTCCAAATATCACAATTACAAGACGGCGGTAAAATTGTTTCCGGTATTATTAAACTATAACTACCGCCTGACGAATCAGAAGAAACTGAAACCCCTTCTCCTATAATATCAACTCCTGTGAAGTCCGCTGTAGCAGTACCAGCGTTTTTTGCTTTCACTCTTACCGTAAATAGTGTTTTATTCTCCGTTGTACATCTTGGGATTCCAAGAGAAAAATAAAGATTGCTGCAAGTTAATTTATTATCGGGTGAAGCCATTAAATCTTTCTCAGGAATAATGCTTTGACAAGAAAGCTTATCCAATACTAACTTTCCTTCAACCATACAAACTTTTTCTCCGGCCGGATTAACTCTGACAGATATATTAAACGTATCCCCGACATTTTTGCTCAAACTTGCCGGCGAAACATAAACTGAAGGGTCTGCGGCTTCTACTGGATTGTAAAAAGCAAACCCAGTAATTAGAATACCAATAAAACCTAAAACTAAAATTGTAATTTTATCTTTTTTCATAATTCAAGATTATATATCTATACCTTAGCGAATCAAGGTTCTGCCGAGCGTTAGCGAGGCAGGTTCTTATTTTATATTGCGCTCCAATTTAACATTAAAAGAGCGAAATCATATTTGTCAACTTTATTGTCGCCATTTAAATCAGAATCATTTACTCCTGTTTTCCCCCAATCAGACATCATTAAGGCAAAATCATATTTGTCTATTTTGGCATCATCATTTATATCACCAGTAATTTTTTCTCCTTCAGCCAAAGTAGTAAAAGTCCTGTCATCCCCAGTTCTTATATTCCCGCTGTTATCTTTTGACTTGATTTGGTAATGATAAGTAGCTCCTGGAGATAAATCGTTTAAGGTTACGGAGTGAGAAGCGGTATAAGAGGTTGTTTTTGCTTCCTGACCATAATCAGTGCTGGTGCCATAAACTATCCAAGAAATTGAGGATTCGTTTGTTTTCCAGGTAATGCTCGCGGCATTGCTTCCGGCCGTAACATTTATGTCGCTAATTGAAGGAGCAGTGGTATCAGTAGCACCTCCGCCTCCGCCGCTGCCCCCTCCTCCAGTATCTCCTCCATTGTCAGACGGTGGTGGTGAAGGAGCAGGCGGAGAGCCAAAAAGCGCGTAAGGGGTCTCTGCAGAAGAAATACTAAAAGTAAGCGTATTGGCCACAGATTTATCTACGGTAAAAGGAGTAATTTCTACCCAAGAAGTCCCATCAAACCAATAAGGCACTATCGTATCTTCATCTATGTCGCTATCATCGTATGTCATTGTTACTGATATACTCAAATTCTCGCCTCTTATCTTAATCTCAAAAGCATTTAACAAATTCTTTCCGGAAAAAACAGCCACATTCCCGCTTGCCAATTTTTCTATTTTTTCTATAGTGGCGGTAGCATTCGTTTGCGAGGAAATAGTAATCTCCAATTTATCCCCCATTTTAATGATTGTCGGCATTGTTGGCGTAATTACAACTGGTTGATTTTCAATAGTTTCATCCTCGCTTTTTGAGATTTCGCCAATATTGCCTGAAATAGAAAAATCTATTTCCGTATGTTCACCATTGATAAAGGTTGCCGATTTTCCTGTGTCAATACCTTGGACAAAAAAGGTTATTGTTTTACCAGCCCGATTACTATCCGGGTCAGTAACATAAAATATAGAATCATATCCGTATTTTCCATCTTTTGTCTCTGTAGTAGCGACTATGTTATTGTTAATCTTTGCCTCAATTAAAACTCCATCCGGCGCCGAGCCATTAGCAAAATCCACAGTTCCGTAAAACTGATGAGGAATACCGGGCGCTGCTAATACCCAGACAGGCATTAACAGCGCCGATATAATACAAACTATAGTCAAAAACGATTTCATATAACTGATTATCAGTGATTAGTTCTACTCACTTTCTCCCGGACCGTACATATAGGTTATGGTGCTGGACTTCATAAATATCCAGAAACCATCGCCGGGAGATATAGTATCGCTAAAGCCTACTGTAGTAAATGTCTTTCCCGTATTATCGTAGCTAACTAAACTTGTCCACCATTTCTTTGTTGCGTCAGTATAATTATCTGACAAAGTTGATAATGCCTTATTAACAGCAATACCTTCAATTCCTTCGTTTTGATAATAGCCAATCAAATTCCAGCCGCCAACCAATTGCCTTTGCGGAGGTGTTTGCTGTTCGTTGAACAAACTGCCGTAGCCCTCAATAGCATCATCACCAGTAGCGCTTATCCAGTAGCCATAACCAGCAGTCATTGAACTAAGATTGCTGGAGCTTCCATCTGGATGATAAACATACCACTCGTCATCTACTACATCATACATCCATACAGAATCTATCTTACTTGCCGCATCTCCTAAAACCTCACTGATACTTATATCCACAGGAACCGTGGGAATGGAAATCAAGTTCCAGCCATTAGTTATCGCAATAGAGTAATATGTCGCAGTTGTGAATTTCCATGTTGTCACCCCTGATAATGAATTCACGGCCAAATCAGTAACCTCTGTTAAAGCCACTGTAAATTCTGTATTAGAGTCCAAGGGACTATCAGGCTCAAAAGTTAATGTATAAGTATCAGAGTTATAATCAGCGCTGCCGCTTACAGAATCAAGAGATATACAATTCTCCCAGATACCATCATCATTAGTGCATTTAACATCTTCGTTAAATTCAATAATAACATTTGTTGTGGCATCTACTCCGGCCGCATTTATCCCCGGTGTTCTGAAAGTTATTATTGGATAAGTTATGTCCACTGTAAATGAAATCCCGTAATCGTCTGAATTAACAGCAGTGCCCTCGCCGATGTTGGACTTACACTTTACATAATAGGTGTGCTCACCCTCTGCAAGTCCGCTTAAAGCAGTGGAGTGAGATGTTTCGCCGGTGGTAGTAAAGTGCGTCATTGAATCATAATCTGTTTCTGGTGTTTGGCTGTATCTGCAAGTCGCGTCTCTGTCAGTATCCAGAGAAAGCGTCGGGTCAGCAGTATTTGTGTAATCAGCTGGTTGTCCATTATCTCTTACCGGCGCCGAATCTTTAGTGTCTTCCAGCCACGGAGCATAATCAACATATGTACTTACAATATCTCCACTCCCCGAACCTTGTCCACTAGGGCCACTCGCATCGCCCCACCAATTGCTTTCAGCATTAATATTGACCTCTGATTGATTTTGCAAGCCGTAACTGATATTACCGGAAACATTGTTATAATTGATTGACAGATTAGTAGTTGGTCCGTTGACGCCTAACCAGATACCGATGTCATTATTAGAAAGGGTATTGTATTGGACATTGCCGGATAAAGAACCTGAACCTTGGCCAGAATTAACCCAAATTCCTTTAGGCATATTCTGGACAGTATTACCAGAAATTGTTACTCCTGTATGCGTATTACCATACCAGTCAATATAACGGATACCTGCCTTGTCTCCACTGCCCATGGTATTATTAATTGTATTGCCAGATATGTCTGTATTATCAGCCTCGGTAGCAATACCATAACCAATATGGCCATTAATAGTATTATTTGTCACTGCAATAGAACCATCGCCGGAATTAGGGTTAATGTAAATACCAGCTACATCCCAAGCAGATAGGTCACCATCACCATCCTCATCTAAAAAGATGATATTATCTAAGATGTTCAGACCATCAACGTCAATATCTAATCCACTTTGGATGGCTACAGCCGCTGAATAAATAATGTTATTGGAAATCTGGACATTTTCTACAACAGGATAAGGTTCGCCAACTTCACCAATTACAATACCTGTGCCGTTAGAAATGCCTCTATCGCCATCCGTGCCATCAAAATCAAAAGTGAAATCTTGTATAATGACCCCGCTGGCATATATTTGAACATCATATTCGCCGGCAACCGGGACAGCGATTGGTTGAATAATAGCAGTAGTTTTATCAGTGCCTGTAAGGGTAAGTTGTTTGGTAATGGTCAATCTTTCATTATAAGTCCCATCACCGACATTAATCGTATCACCCTCGGTTGCGGCATCAATCGCATCTTGGATTGTTATGAAATCCGCTGGAACATCTAATGTGTTATCCAAATCAATCACAATAGAAACATCGTCTGTTGCTTCATTTCCAGCCGCGTCTCTGACAATTAGAGTAATTGTGCGCCTGCCGTCAGTAAGACCGGAAATACTTGCCGGTGATGCGCAGTTTGTAATTTCTACTTCTACCCCTTCATCTATTTTGTAATAACAGGTAATTGTATTTGTATCACTGGCAGTATATTCCAAAGAAACATCTGAAGATTTAATCACATCATCTGTGACAGGTGAAGTAATTTCTGCTATCGGGACCGTGGTATCAATAACAAATGTTGTTCCTTCGCCTGGCACCTCTGCGTTATTGCCTGCCGCGTCCGCAACAATAGATAAACTCACAACAGCTTCGCCGTCAACATATTCCACGCCATTGTCAGAATGAACTGCATATGCATATGTCCAGGTGGTCTGGTCTCCGCTATCAATCATATCCGCATTAGCAATATCCTCTGTTCCCTGCTGGTTGATACTAATTTGCGGAGTACCGACAATTGCTTCAGAATAAGTGGCAGTGACTATTACATCACCTGCTTTTACAGGACTAACTGGATTGTAAGTTATTTCCACGCTTGGCGCGACAGTATCCTTAACAATCCCTACCTCACTATCTACGCCTGTATTACCCGCAGAATCAGTGTCTTTTAGATATAGAGTGAAAGTGTCTTGGTCTAATTCAGCAAATTCGGGGATATCAGATAATTCTGTCTCCCCGCTTGTGCAAGCTACCCAACTAGTATCATCTACTGAACATTGGGGTGCTGTTAATTCATTGTCTGTGAAAGTTATCAAAGCATTACCCTTTACTTTGCTTTCAGCCAAAGGAGAGGTTATATTTACCTCCGGAGCCACTATATCCTTAGTAGCAGTATCACTGCCTGGGTCACTTGTATTCCCTGCTGTATCAGTCAACGTAACAGAGGCAGTCAGTATGTCATCGTTTAAAGTTAAGACATTAATGCCAGTAACATTGATATTGCCAGAACCATCAACAGTATCACTGCCAGTGACAGGAACTGTTAGGTTGTTGGTATCATCAATAGAATAATCCACTAAAGCATTTGCTTCGCCGGTTCCAGTGATACTCACTGCTGTTTGATTGCTAAGATTAATGGGGTCGGTAAGAATGAGAGCGCTTGGAGCGGAAGGAGTATTAGCATCAATGGTTTTGGCCACATCGCTTCCAGCTCCCAAAGCACTTGCGTTACCAGCTGCGTCTGTAATTACTACACCAGAAATCTGCAAAGGTGACATTTGGTCCGTGTCGCCTTCGCTAATAGTATAAATAGCGGTATAGGTTTGACCCCCATCAGAAGTTGACCAACTTAATTCCACTCCATTATAAGAGCCGGCGACTACTGCATCTAATTCAGTTTGTCCGGGAGTAAGGGTAAAAGTAATACTATCTCCCACCTTTAACCAGCCAGCTGATGTTGCGTCGGAAATGATTGAAGTTATCACTGGTGCTACCGTATCTTTTGTAACTATGTCAGTTGTATCTGTCCCTTTATTTCCAGCCACATCGGTTAGATAAACAGTTAATGTTAATGTATCATCATCTAGAGAACTCACATTTATTCCATCAATCTGGTCAGTAGCAGTAGTTATAGTTCCAGTATCCGTTACAGCAGGAGTTCCTGAGTTTGTATCATCAATTGAATATGTGTATGTTGTATCAACTTCTGCTTCCGCAAATGTAAATGACATTTCATTCTTGTTCGCATCATTAATGTATAATTGGTCAATTGATACTGTATATCCTGTTGGTTCTATTGTATCAACATTAAATGTTCCGGCACTAAGATTATCTGCCATCGTGTTGCCAACAGAATCAGTGGCACCAACAACACTGATGGTGGCAGGTATTTCTTCATCATTATCTTCTAAAGTAAATGTTCCTTCCCAACTAGTGCCTGAATAAGACGATTGACTAACAGCTACAGGAGAACCAGTAATACCGGTTACTTCAACTGTAGGCGAGATCTCTGTATTCATGTTTTCGCTAAAAACAACAGTGATGGTAACTATGCCATCTTTGGCTGGGTCCGGCGCAGCCATAGCACTGGTAACTAACGGATTAATACCATCAGTTGGAGTTGACACAAGACCGCCAGTAATCAGGTTTCCAGCGCTATCTTCTGTTCCCATAGGAGCTGCAACTGTACTTATATCTGGGGTATCCCCTGTACCAATCTCTGCGGTAAGGGTAATAATTGCTTTTGTATTATCTCCACCAACGAGAACTATATTCTGGACAGTATTTTCTGAAACCAAGAAATCATCTGCTAAAACTGCATTCATTGGTTCACTAAAAGTAACTTCAATCTCGGTTATTGATATTGTTTCAGTGGAAGAAATTATTGGCACCTGGCCATCAGTAATTGTTTCTTCAGATATAGCAGCATTTTGATTACTTGCCGCATCCTCTACAACTCCTTCAGAAATTGTTAAATCAGAAGCTGTATAAGCAGTGTTATTAAGAGAGTTCACAGTAACATTCAAAGTAGAACCATTTACTACCCCATTGGTTGCCGTAAGGGTCGCCGCAGTAACCGCAGTTCCCCAATCTGGAGTTCCCACAATAGAAATTGTTTCACTGAATAAAATACTTACATTTGTATCGTTTGTTGCTGTTGCAGAAATAAAAATTGGATCTGCACCATCTATCTCTGTAATATCTCCGCTAGCAACATTTGCTAATAGATTGCCTACCAAATCTGCTCCTGTTCCTTGAGTGTATGTAACATCTTTTGCTTCTGTGCCTTCAACTTCTTCTGCTAATATAATATCAAAAGTATTATCGTTTGTTATTCCACTCTCTATGGTATCTGCTTGAACCTCACCAAGTGTGAAATCACTCGCTAAAAAAGTAGAATCATCTATTGGTTCGCTAAAAAGAATTGTAGCTGTCTCAATTTTCCCATCGCCGTTTGTATCTTTCGTGGTAATTAATTCCACTGTTGGCGGAGTCGCGTCAACTTCAATTTGAGGTGTTAATATATTTTGACCTCCAACTAAATCATCAGTCGTTACAGTCCAATTGCGGAGGCCACTAGTGCCGGGTGTTGTAGCTGTAAAACTAATTATTGCTTCGTTTGTGATTAAATCTTTGCCGAAGACCCACGAACATTCCGCAAAAGTGCCTTCCCCGGTTTCTGCTTCCCACCCAAAAGGACAAGAAAGACTAGTAAAATTAACAAAATCTGCCTGCTCAATTTTTACATGGGCAATACCATCTCCTGATTCATTCGTTATTGTAAATTCGTATGTAGCAGGAGTATTGCCTTTTACTGTATCAGTTTCAATGCCATTAACGGTATAATGCACACTGACTGTATGCGCAGCATAAACAGAACTAAAAATAAAAAAACCGCCTAAAATTAAAGACGCGGTTAAAGCAAGGGAAAAACCCTTTTTAAGATATGTTGAGAATTTCTTCTCAAAAGATAAGTGTATTTTGTTCATACTTAATTATTAATTTATACTTCTGGCAACCGACTAAATTGCCACCCTCCAATTGATTTATCTATTTTATTACAACCATAAACCCTTGTCAAGGGGTGTGTATAAGTTCCCACTATATAGGAAATAATCAGGACACAATTGTTAGTAGGACACAAGGTGGGACATCCAAAGTATTTCAGTATCTTTTTTTGAAAACTTCTAAATCTCGCGGTTGCATTTTTTGCAGATGCGGTATTTTTTGTTGCCCTCTATTTTGTAGCCAACTCTGGTTGGCTTACCGCATTTGGGGCAAATCAGTTTTACATCAGAAACAGGCAAAGGCACCGGGACCTCCACCACCTGGCCCTTTTCTCCTTCTTTTTTTGGCCGGACATGTTTTTTCCTTATATTCAATCCTTCCACAACTACCCTACCCCCTTTTGGTAAGGCCTGTATAACTTTTCCCTTTCTTCCCCGGTCTTTGCCGGCAATGACTAAAACCTGGTCGCCTTTTTTTATTTTCACCCCCACACCAAACGAACTTATGCTTCAAGACAATTCTTGATTCTATTCTTGAGTTGTCTTAATGCTTTCGCTCGCAGTTTAAGATTATGTTCACGATGGAACGCATCTTGTCTTGAAGCATATGCTTCATAATAAACAAGGCTAAATGGTATTCTAGGCCTTGTTGAATCTACAAGCCCTAAATTATGTTTTTTGAATCTTCTTCTAAGATCATCTGTGCAACCAATATATAGTTTATCATCTTTTTTGCTTTTTAGAATATACACAAAGAACATAATTTAAAGTTCGTTATGGTGTGGGGGTTCATGATTTTTTGATGGGAAATCCCATCAATTTCAATAATTCTAGCCCCTCTTCTTTATTTTTAGCTGTGGTAACCACAGTTATTTCAAAGCTAAAAATACTCTTGGCTTTTTCAGGTAAAATTTCAGGGAAGGCAATATGTTCTTTAATAGCAATAGTCAAATTACCATTTTGGTCAATTGATTTTGGGTCAATACCGCGGAAGTCCCGAGCCCGTGGCAGACCAATACGAATCAGCCGTTCCAAAAAATCATTCATTTTTTTCTTTCTCAAAGTATTCATAGCGCCAATGGGCATACCCTGCCTAATCTTAAATCCAGCAATAGATTTCTTGGCTTTGGTTAAAATGGGCCGCTGGCCCGTGATTAAAGCCAAATCGTTTAAAATGGCTTCTTGAACTTTTTTCTGCTCTGACGATGTTTTACCAGCAATCAGCCGGCCAAAGCCAATGTTAACAACTACCTTTTCAATCTTAGGAACAGCCAAGTCATTTTTATAGCCAAATTTTTCTTTCAGGGCCGGCACAACTTCTTTTTTATATTTTTCTTGTAGGCCAATCATGTTAAGTTAAATAATTTCTTTCGCCAGACCTATTATTTTATCAAATCCTTTCTCTTTTAATTCCCGAGGGATGGGGCCGAAAATCCTGCCTCCCTTTGGGTTTTTTGTTTTGCCTTCTAAAATGACAACCGTATTTTCATCAAAACGGATATAAGAGCCGTCTGGCCGACGGAAAGGTTTTTTTTGCCGCACAATTACTGCTCTGACAACCTCGTGTTTCTTTACCGTCCTTCTTGGCTCTGCTTTTTTAACCGCAGCAACAATAATATCGCCCAGTCGGGCATAACGTCTCCTGGTACCACCCAAAACCTTAATACACTGGATGACTTTCGCTCCAGTATTGTCTGCTACTTTTAACATTGTCTCTGTTTGAATCATTAAATTGCGAATTACGAATTAAGAATTACGAATCACGAATATTCTTAATTCATGATTCTTGATTCTTAATTCTTCTTTATCAATCTCCACCGTTTCTCTTTACTCAGTGGACGACACTCCTCTATAACAACTTTGTCGCCAATCTTATATTCTCCCTTCTCAGTATGGGCTTTATATTTTTTGTGGACTTTATATCTCTTCTTATAGCGAGGATGTTCTTTAATTCTCTCTACCCTAACCACCACTGTTTTCTGCATCTTATTGGAAACAATTGTTCCTCTTAGTTGTTTTTTAGGCATAATTAATATTATTTACTCGGCGGTGACGACCTTCTTGCCCACTTTTCTCCTCACTTGCTCACCCACATATCTAATCCCCTTTCCCTTATAGGGCTCGGGTGGACGAACTGCCCTTATCTTGGCAGCCACCTCTCCAACCTTTGCTTTATCAATCCCAGAAACAGTAATTATGTTTTTCTCTACTGAAAATTTTATACCCTCTTCTTGCTTTATTTGGACGGGATGACTAAATCCAACCTGCAATATCAAATCCTCTCCTTCCAGCTTTGCTCGGTAGCCCACGCCTTGTATTTCTAATTTCTTTTCATACCCTTGAGTTACTCCCTTGACCATGTTAGCCAATAAAGCCCTGGTTAATCCCCAAAGGGCCTTGACTTTTTTGCTTTCTCCCTGAGACAAAACAAAAATTTTTGCCTCTTTTATATTTACTCTAATTTCGGGTCGAATTTCCTGCTCAAGTTCGCCCTTGGGACCCTTGACGACCACTTTATTGTCGCTAACTTTTACTTCCACGCCTTCCGGTATTAAAATGGGTTTTTTGCCTATTCTTGACATAAAAATTGAAAATTAAAACTTTAGTCCTCCCTTTCTGGCTCCTTCTGCCAGCGCCTTCACTCTTCCATGGTATTTATATCCTCCTCTGTCAAAGACTACTTTTTTGATTTTCTTTTGAAGCGCTTTTTCGGCAATTAACTTTCCTACTTTATAGGCAACAGCAACCTTTCCCGTAAGGGGCTTTGGAGTTCCTTCTTTTTTCTCTTGCTTCAAATTATGACGATCGTTACGATTTGAAGTATTTTTTAGTTCAAAATCGCTGGCTTGGGCTAAAGTTTTGCTCTTTTCATCATCAATCACCTGAACATAAATATGTTTGCTGCTGCGAAAAACACAAAGCCGCGGAACACGAGCCGTTCCGAATATCTTGGCTCTTACCCTCTTATGACGACTATATCTCATTTTTTGTTTTGTTCTTTCCATTTTGCATTGATGATGGTAAGTATCCTGGCAATGTCCTTTTTTAATTGCCGGATTTCTCTCACATTTTTCACCTTGCCTGAAGCCAAATCAAACCGTAGGGTTCGCAATCTGGCTCTATTTTGCTGCAATACTTTTTGTAATTCTGCCTTGGTTTTCTTGTTAAGTTCTTTGGCTTTCATAGAACAATGGTCATCCTTCGGGCTCGCCCCCACACCTATGCATAGGTGTGGGGGCGAGCCCTCAGGGGTCATTTTACAAACTTTGTCTTGATGGGCAATTTGGCTGTGGCCTTACGGAAGGCCTCTCGGGCTTGCTCCTCTTCTATGCCTTCGAGTTCAAAAATAATTCTGCCCGGTTTTATGGGAAAAACATAAAACTCTACTGTGCCTTTTCCTCCGCCCATGGGCACTTCAGTCCCTTTTCTGGTGATGGGCTTGTCGGGAAAGATTCTAATCCAAAGTTTACCTCTTTTCTTTAGATATCTGATAATGGCTCGCCGGGCCGCTTCAATCTGACGACCACTAATCCAACGGGTCTCCAAACTTTTTAAACCAAAAGTTCCAAAGGCAAGCTTGGCTGCCCGAGTCTCAATTCCCTTGCTCCGACCTTTCATCCATTTCCGATGTTTAACTTTTTTGGGCATCAAAATAGCCATGGTTAGAATTTGTCGCCTTTGTAAATCCAGACCTTTACGCCGATTACACCATAAGTGCAGAATGCTTGGGCAGTACCATAATCAATGTCTGCCCTTAAGGTCTGGCGGGGAAGACGGCCGGCCTGCAGCCATTCAGTCCGTGAGATGCTTACACCATTTAACCTCCCAGCTACCTCTACCCTGGCCCCTTTTATTTCTTTGTGAGCCATAATTTTCTCCAAGGCCTGCTTTAAACTTCTGCGATAACGGATTCGTCTTTCCAAAGAAGCAGCAATCCATTGAGCAGCTAAGGCAGCTTTTGTCCAAGGGTCTTTAATCTCTTTAATCTCTAAATTTAGTGCTTGGGCATCTTTTTTTAAAATTTTGTGCTTTAATTTCTCTCTTAATAGTTCAATGTTTTTTCCTCCCCGGCCAATAATAAAAGCAGGTCGGGCAGAATGGATAATAATATTTATCTTGTTTGGAAATCGTTCCACCTCAATCTTTTCTAGGGCACAATCTTTGAATCTTTTTTTTAAAAATTCCCTAATTTCAAAATCTTCCTTGAGATATTTTAAGGCTTTTTTTCCATAAAATCCACGAGAATTCCAATCAGCCATTTCTTTTAGACGATAAGCTTTGGGATGAACTTTGTGACTCATAATCAAAATGCTTTTCTTCTAAATATCCGTTTTAGGCCTTTTACAAAACTGGGTTTTCTAATCTCTTTTTCGGGTCTAGCCAGACGAGGTGTTGGTTTCTTTTCCGGCTTGGCAACTTTTTCTTCTTTTTTAACGACTGTCGGCTTTGGTTTTTTAACAACTTTTTTGGGCGCTCCTTTTACTATATCTAAAGTTAAGGTTATATGCGAGGTCTTTTTCTGGATTTCGGCGGCTCGACCCCTAGCCCTGGCCCGCCATCTTTTGAGAGTCGGTCCTTGATCTACTGTAATTTTGGAGATATAAAGGTTTTCCGGAGTTTGTTCAAGTATCTCCTTGGCTGCGGCAATTCCTGATTTTAGGAGTTTAGCCAAAGGCAAGACAGCTTTTTTAACAGTGAAATTCAAAATGGTTTGAGCTTGCTCTACTGATTTGCCTCGAATGAGGTCGGCCACAAGCCTGACTTTCCTGGGCGCTATTCGCAGATAACGTAGTTTAACAGTAATTGGCATGTTTTAGGTAGTTTTTTCCGTTTCCACTTTTGCTTTTTCTTTTTCTTTGGCTTTGGCTTCCTGTTCACGTTGTATCTTGCCACCATGCCTTGAGAACTTAGTGGTTGGAGAAAACTCGCCTAATTTATGGCCGACCATCTCTTCGGTTATAGGAACAGGAATATGCTCTTTCCCATTGTGAACCCCAAAGGTAAAACCAACCATTTCCGGAATAATGGTACAGGCCCTTGACCACGTCTTAATAATGGTCTTGGCGCCTTTCTTCACTTTAGAAATCTTTTTCAGTAATTTTTCATCCACGTATGGACCTTTTTTGAGTGAGCGTGACATAGGTTTTGCTTGGCAAAACAATCACCAAACATCAAACACCAATAACCAAACATATATAATAATTGGTTATTGGTTATTGAGATTTGTTTGGTTATTGTATCTTGTATCTTGGTTATTGAACATATTCTTGGTTATTGGTTATTTTAAACATTATTTTTTCTTTTTCTGTCGTCTTTTAAGAATATACTTGTTCGTTGACTTTCTTCGTCTTGTTTTAACTCCACGGGCTGGTTTGCCCCAGGGTGTTTTGGGATATTTCAAACCAATGGGCGCTTTTCCCTCTCCTCCGCCATGAGGGTGGTCAGCCGGCACCATAGCCGAGCCCCGAACCGTGGGCCTCCGACCCTTCCAACGCGCCTGGCCTGCCTTTCTCATTTTTTTATAGCGATGTTCAGGAAAAGAGACCATACCTACTGTGGCGTAACATTCTTGAAGAATCTTGCGCAATTCTTTGGAAGGCATTTCCACATTTGTGTATTTACCCTCGTGCGCTAAAATCTTAGCGCCTGTGCCAGCTGACCTGACAATCTGGCCTCCTTTGCCTGGCTGAAGTTCTATATTATAAACCATGGTTCCTACTGGGATATTTTTAATTTTCATGCGGTTGCCTCGTTGAACCCTGGTTTTCTCCTTGATAAGTACCTCATGGTCTTTTTTCAATCCTTGGGGGGCTAAGCGATATCTCTTTGTCCCGTCCTCATACTCCAGAAGCACAATAAAAGCGGTTCTATAAGGATCATATTCTAAAGCAATAACCTTGGCCTTCATTCCCTGCTTTTTCTGGCCAAAATCAACAAGGCGATACCTACGTTTGGCACCGCCTCCTTTATGCCGAACCGTTATTCTACCAGAACGTCCTCTCCCGGCTCTCCTCTTCAAGGTTAAAAGCAAACCTTTCTCAGGTTTTTTCTTAGTCAACAATTTTTTGGAATCGGTGATTTTCATATTAGCGAGGTAAAACTTCTATTTTTTCGCCTTCCTTTAACTTAACAATGGCTTTCTTGTAGCCCTTTCTCCAGCCCTGAATCCGTCCCAAACGTCTTCTCTTGCGAGGCACTCTAATAATTTTAACACCTTTAACCTCTACACCATATAAATCTTCCACTGCTTTTTTCACCTCAATCTTGTTTGTCCTAGGCCAAATCTTAAAAACATATTGGTTATGTTTGACCAAATCAGTAGCTTTCTCCGTGACATGAGGTTCTTTAAGAACCCGGTAGGCAATCGCAGAAATTTTTGTTTTGGGTTTTACCGGCACTTTCGGTTTCGGCTTTTCAGTAACTTTTGCCTTGACAGGTTCTTTCTCCGGCGTTTTCTTTGCGGGTTTTTTCTTTTTTTTGAAAATGTCAAGTAAAGACATGAATTATGAATTTAGAATTACGAATTACGAATCTTTTATTCTTAATTCTTGATTCGTGATTCTTGATTCTTTTTAAGAAATGTTTCCTTTATCACCTTAATACTTTCTTTAGGTATAAGCAAATATTTAAAAGAAAGTAGGTCCAGGGTATTTAAATCTTTGGCCTGGATTGTCTCCACTTTGGTAATGTTTCTGGTAGATAAAATAATGTTTTTATCTATGAAGGGCAGAGCAATTAAACAGCTTTTTTCTTTGCAGGGTAGTTTCTTTAGAATACTTGCCAGCTCTTTAGTTTTTACTTTTTCTAATTTTAATTGCTCAAGCACGAGCAATAAATCCTCTTTGGCCTTGGCTGAAAAAACCATCAAAAGCGCTTTTCTCCTCATTTTCTTGGGAATTGCTTTTTTAAAGACTTTTTCTTTCCTGGGCCCAAAGGTGACTCCCCCGCCCCGCCAGATGGGTGAACGGATAGAACCCACCCTTGCCCTACCAGTTCCCTTCTGCCGCCAGGGCTTTCTGCCGCCACCGCGCTTCTCGCTTCTGTCCTTGGTATGAGCAATTACTTGCCTGCGGTTTGCCATCTGGCTCACTACCACCTGATGCACCAAGTCAGAGTTCATCGGAACTTCAAAAACCTCCTTGGGCAGACGTATTTTGGCTAACTTCTTTCCCTCTTGATTGTAGGTATCAACTAACATGTTTTTACTTACCTCTAATCTCAAGTAAAGTGCCTCTTCGGCCCGGGACCGCGCCTTTGACGGTCAGTAAATTCTTTTTTGCGTCAATTTTGACGACTTTCAAATTTTTTACTGTTACTCTTTCAGCGCCCATTCTGCCGGGCATTTTCTTACCCTTAATTACTCTTTGCGGGAAAGACGAGCCAACCGAGCCAAGTGTTCTTTCTTCATGCTTTGTGCCATGCGAGGCAGGCTTTCCGTGAAAACCCCATCTTTTAACCGCGCCAGCAAACCCTTTACCTTTGCTGATGCCGGAAACTTTAACTATGTCCCCTTCTTTGAAAACCGATGCATCAATTTTTTGACCAACTTTGTAATGTTTAACATCGTAAGTTAAACATCTAAATTCTCGTAAATGCTTATATTCCTTGCCTTTCTCTGTCTTTTTAACCTTTTTTTTCTTTTCTACAAAACCAAGCTGAAGAGCTAAATAGCCATCTCTTGTCTCTGTTTTTACCTGTAAAACCGAACAAGGTCCTGCTTCAATCAAAGTTACGGGAACAACGTTTCCCTTTTCATCAAAGATTTGCGACATACCAAGTTTTTTACCGAGAATGAATTTCATAATTTTAAACAGAAAACCGCGCTCAGCGCGGCTTCTTAAATCTGAGCTATTTCCGCTAATCACATCTTAATCTCAATATCCACGCCAGCCGGTAAATTCAGGTCGGTGAGGGCATCAATTATTTTAGGAGTGGGGTTCAAAATATCAATCAATCTTTTGTGAATCCTCATCTCAAACTGCTCCCGACTATCTTTATGAATAAAAGAAGACCTATTGACTGTATATTTATGAATCTCGGTGGGTAAGGGAATCGGCCCCACAATTTCAGCTCCATAACGTAAAGCCGCCTCCACAATGTCGTGAGCACTATTGTCAATGACTTTATGGTCGTAAGCACGCAACTTGATGCGGAGTTTGGGTTTTACTGCAACTTCTGCCTCTGCTTTTTTTGTAGGCATCTTAAGAACACTCCCTCGCCCTCTCTCTGCTCGGGCTCGGTCAACTTATGAACCTAAGAACTTATGAACTTATGAACAAATTGTTCTTCAGTTCTTTCGTTCTTCAGTTCTTTAGTCTACTTAACAATTTTAGTCACTACGCCGGCTCCTACAGTTTTGCCGCCCTCTCTAATAGCAAACCTTTGTTTCTCTTCCAAAGCAACCGGGGCAATAAGTTTAATCTTTAAATTAACTGTATCGCCGGGCATAACCATCTCGGTTCCTTCGAGCAAACTCACATCACCAGTTACATCAGTGGTACGGATATAAAACTGGGGTTTGTAGCCAGTAAAGAAAGGGGTGTGACGACCGCCTTCTTCTTTGCTCAAGATATAAACTTCACCTTCAAAATCGGTGTGGGGGGTAGCAGAACCTAGTTTGGCCAAGACCTGACCTCTTTCTACCTCTTCTTTTTTAAGGCCACGGAGTAATATACCCACATTATCTCCGGCTCTTCCTTCGTCTAACATCTTATTAAACATTTCCACGCTCACCGCCACTGTTTTCTGAGTATCTCTTATGCCAATTATTTCTACCTCTTCTCCTGGTTTGACCACGCCTCTCTCAATTCTACCGGTAGCCACCGTTCCTCTGCCTTCAATAGAAAAGACATCCTCAATAGCCATTAAAAATGGCTGGTCTAAGGCACGGGCGGGCTCGGGGATGTTTTCGTCAACTTTAGCAATAATCTCGCTAATACACTTCATTGCCTCATCATCGACTGAACCTGCCTCAAGCGCTTTCAAAGCAGAGCCACGAATGATGGGAATTTTATCGCCGGGAAATTCATATTTATTCAACAGTTCCCTTAATTCCGACTCTACCAGCTCAAGCATTTCAGGGTCATCCACCTGGTCGGTCTTATTCAAAAAGATAACCAAGGAAGGTAAACCTACCTGTCTGGCTAAAAGCACGTGCTCTCTGGTTTGAGGCATAGCACCATCAGGCGCAGAAACCACCAAAATTGCCCCATCCATTTGCGCCGCCCCGGTAATCATGTTCTTGATATAGTCAGCATGGCCGGGACAGTCAATCAGAGCATAATGTCTTTTGTCGCTCTCAAACTCGGTGTGACAGATGTTAATAGTCACACCTCTGGCTTTTTCCTCAGGAGCTGAGTCAATCTCCTCCACTGTTTTTTCTGAAGCAAGCAAACCCTTCATCTTGGTGTACTTCAAAATAGCGGCAGTTAAAGTAGTTTTACCATGGTCAACATGGCCAATTGTGCCGATATTTAAGTGAGGTTTTGTCCTCTCAAATTTTTGTTTTTCAGCCATTGTTTTTAAGAATCTGGAATCAAGAATTAAGAATTAAGAATAAAAATATTCATAATTCGTAATTCGTAATTCGTAATTCTATTTTTACTTATATTCCCATTCTACACGAACCAAAAAAAATGTCAACAGTTTCACCTATTTTCGTTTACGATAAGTAATGGTAGTCCGTCGTTCAACTCTAAATATAAAAACTATTCGTCTTTTTGTGAATAGTTCGTAAGAAACTCTATAAGAGCCAATTCGTCTCCGCCAGACATTTTCTTCACCCTCCATTTTTTCTATATCACCAACAAATGGGTTAATTCTGAATTGATAAAAAACCATTTCAATTCGTTTTGCATCTTTTCCCGGGAAACGGTTCAACTGCTTTCCTATTTTAGGATGAATGACAACCTTCCAGTTCATTTTTTAATTCCTCTAAAGTTATATAATTCCCTCGAGCAAAATCCTTTCTTGCTTCTTCTAAAGCTTTCTTTTCAGCAACAGTGGGCTTGAAAGTTTTGACTGATCTTTGCCAATGTAAAAATTCTTCGTATTCAGAACGAGGTATTATTACTAAATCCCCTCTTTTGGTTAATCTTTTTGGAATAGTAAGTAGTTCACCCATATGTTTTTATTCTAAACAATTTAAACCCAAAAGTCAAAAATCTATGTTTAACTTACGATGTTAAACACTTAATGTCTTGTTTTTTAAGGTGAGGATAATTCTCCAAAATTTCCTTTTCAGCCATACCTTGAGCCAGCAAACGCAAAATTAGCTCAACTGTAATGCGAGTTCCTTTAATAACGGGCTTGCCAATTATTATCTTTGGGTCAACAGTTATTCGATTTTGGTATTTGGTAGTCATATACTCTATACCTTTAATTAATTTAACAAATTTTCAGTTTGATGTCAATTTTACCGGCGTTTGCCTTCAATTATTTCTTGGGCGATGTTAGCGGGGACTTCTCCGTAATGGTCAAATTCCATGGTAAATGTTCCTCTGCCTTTGGTCAAAGAACGTAGGACAGTGGCATAGCCAAACATTTCAGCTAAGGGAACTTTAGCGTCAATGACTTTGAGATTGAGACGGTCTTTGGTTTCTTCAACCTTGCCTCGCCGGGCTGACAAATCGCCAATAGTATCGCCAAAATAATCAGCAGGCACAATCACTTCCAATTTCATAATTGGCTCCAAAAGAATTGCTGTGGCTCTTTTAGACGCGCTCTGCAGGGCAATAGAGCCGGCAATCTTAAAGGCGATTTCTGAAGAATCAACCTCATGGAAGGAACCGTCATAGAGAGTAATAGTCATATCAACCATAGGATAACCAGCCACCACTCCCTTATCCATGGCCTCTTTTACTCCCTTTTGAACCGCGGGGATAAATTCCTTGGGAATAATACCCCCTTTGATGGCATCAACAAATTCAAAGCCCTGACCTCTTTCTTTGGGCTCAACTTTAAGCCAAACATGGCCGTACTGTCCCCTACCCCCGGATTGCCTAATATACTTGCCTTCGGCCTCGGCCAGTTCTTTAATTGTCTCTTTATAGGCAACCTGGGGCTTGCCCACATTGCCTTCTACTTTAAATTCCCTTTTCATGCGCTCGGTAAGAACTTCAAGGTGCAGCTCGCCCATACCCGAGATGATGGTCTCTCCGGTTTCTAAATCTGATTTAATGCGGAAGGTCGGGTCTTCCTCAGCTAATTTTCTCAAAGACAGACTCATTTTCTCCTGGTCAGCCCTGGTTTTTGGTTCAATACGAATGGAAATAACTGGTTCAGGAAAAGTAATTTTTTCCAGAATAATGGGATGATTTTCATCACACAAAGTGTGGCCGGTGGCTGTCTTTTTCAAGCCAACCGTGGCGGCAATATCTCCGGCAAAAAGTTCGTCTATTTCCTCTCTTTCCTGAGCATGCATTCGCAAAATCCTGCCCAGCCGTTCTTTCTCACCGGTGAATGCGTTTAGAACATACGAGCCCTTGGTCAAATGACCGGAATAAACCCGGAAATAGGTTAAAGTGCCCACATAAGGATCAGTGGCTATTTTAAAACTCAGGGCAGAAAAAGGTTTGTCGTCAGAAGATTCGCGCTCACTTTCTTTACCAGTTCGCGGCTCAACTCCTTTAACCGGAGGCAGGTCAGTCGGGCTGGGCAAATAAAGGCAGACAGCATCCAGCAAGGGTTGAACCCCTTTATTTTTAAGCGCTGAGCCGCAAAAAACTGGAGTCAACTTATAATCCAGAACTGCCTTTCTGAGCACCTTTTGCAGTTCTTCAACAGTGATTTCTTCTTTAGCTAAATATTTCTCTAAAAGTGCAGTATCTTCAGCAGCAATTTTTTCAACTAATTTGGCTCGCCATTTTTTGGCTTTTTCCAAAAGATTTTCAGGGATATCTTCCTCTTTTACAGTTTGTCCAAAATCGCCTTCAAACTTGAGTGCTTTCATACTAAGCAAATCAATTACTCCCTCAAACTTCTCTTCCTGGCCTATGGGAAGTTGTAAAGATACAGCATTCGGCGAGAGCCGCTCCAAAATTGAGTTATAACTTTTCTCAAAAGAAGCGCCCATTCGGTCCATTTTGTTAATAAAGCAAATCCTGGGAACATTCCATTTATCGGCCTGACGCCAGACCGTCTCTGACTGGGGCTCTACTCCAGCCACGCCGTCAAAAACCACCACGGCTCCATCTAAAACCCGCAGCGAGCGCTGAACTTCAGCTGTAAAATCAATATGGCCCGGTGTATCAATGATATTGATTTGGTATTCATTTTTTTTATCGCGGGCCAGGCCTCGTGGAATCCAAAAACAAGTTGTGGCAGCAGCAGTAATGGTAATGCCTCTTTCTTTTTCCTGCTCCATCCAATCCATAATGGCCTCACCTGCATGCACCTCACCAATCTTATGCGAAATACCCGTGTAAAACAAAACCCGCTCGGTCATAGTTGTTTTCCCAGCATCAATATGAGCAATTATTCCAATATTCCGATATTTTTCTATGGGATATTTCCGTGGCATAGTATTACCAAGCAAAATGGGCAAAAGCCCTGTTGGCTTCGGCTATTTTGTGGATGTTCTGTTTCTTACGCACCGCCTCTCCGGTATTCTTGGAAGCATCAAGTAGTTCGGCGGCTAATTTTTCTTTCATTGCCTTGCCTTTTTTTGTTTTGGCTGCCTGGATAAGCCAACGCATAGCCAAAGTAATCTGCCTCTCTCCCCTCACTTCTCTGGGCACCTGATAAGTAGCCCCACCAATTCTTCTGGACCTAACCTCCACTAAAGGTGCAGCATTTTTCAAAGCCCCTTCAAAAACTTCCAAGGGTTCTTTTTTGGTTTTTTTCTTAATAATATCAAAAGCGCTATAAACAATTTTTCTGGCTATGCTTTTTTTACCCCGCCTCATGACCTGATTAATAAACTTGGCTACCTTGGTATCATTGTAAACCGGATCAGGCGGAATTATTCTCTTGGCTATCTTTTTGCGTGGCATGTTTTATAATTTACAATTTACAATTTTCAATTTACAATCAAATCCCAATTTTCAATGTTTTAATTTTCAAACAATATTTAACAAGGTTTGAAAATTGAAAATTAGGTCATTGTAAATTCATTGAAAAGCAACCCTTCGGGGAGTCCCTCGCTTCGCTCGGTCCAGGGTACTTGAAAATTGGAAATTATTTCTGTCGTTTTGTTCCGTATCTTGACCTGGCCTGTTTTCTGCCTTCCACGCCTGTAGTGTCTAAAACTCCCCTGATCACATGATATCTTACTCCGGGCAGGTCTCTCACCCCCCCTCCCCTAATTAAAACTATCGAATGTTCTTGCAGCTCATGGCCCTCTCCGGGTATATAGGCAGTAACCTCCATGCCATTGCTCAAACGTACCCTAGCAACTTTTCTCATGGCTGAATTGGGTTTTTTAGGGGTAACGGTAAAAACTTTAAGGCAAACCCCTCTTTTAAAAGGAGAAGGATATTTTTTAGGCCGATTTTTCAAAACATTAAAGCCAACCTCCAAAGCCGGCCTTTTTGAGGCCTTTTTTGTCTTTTTTCTCTTTTTACGCACCAATTGATGAATAGTTGGCATATCTTATTGTATATCAAAATACTACTCTCTTGTCAAAAGGGCAAGGTCGTGATAGAGTAATTAATATGAAAAAAGATATACATCCAAAATATTATCCTAAAGCTAAGGTTATTTGCGCGTGCGGCAACAGTTTTACTGTGGGCTCAACCAAAGAACACATTGAAATAGAGATTTGTTCCAAATGCCATCCTTTTTATACTGGCAAAGACAAGATTATGGATACTATGGGTCGTGTAGAAAGATTCAAAAAACGATTAGCTAAAAAGAAAAAATGAATCAAGAGGCAGTTATCATTGAAATAAGAGCTGGGGCTGGTGGAGAGGAGGCAGCTTTGTTTGTGGCGGATCTATTCAGAATGTACTCAAAATATGCCATCTCTCAAGGATGGAGGCAGAAAACCCTGGATTCCCGACCCACCAGTATTGGTGGTTTCAAGGAAATTATTTTTGAATTAAGAAATGGAAATGTTTGGCATCAAATGCAATACGAAGGCGGGGTCCATCGGGTACAAAGGACACCATCCACTGAAAAATCAGGCAGAATCCATACCTCCACTGCTTCAGTAGCAGTTCTACCAAAACCCAAAGAGACAGAAATTAAAATTAGACCTGAAGATTTGAAAATTGATTTTTATCGGGCTTCAGGACCCGGAGGTCAGTATGTCAATAAGAGAGAAAGCGCTGTGCGCATTACTCATTTGCCTTCAGGAATGGCAGTCACTTCCCAAACTGAAAGAAATCAACTGCAAAACAAAGAAAATGCTATGAGTATTTTACAGGCACGGCTCCTGGCTAAACAGCAAACAGAACAAATAGAAGAAATCTCAGGCAAAAGAAAAGCCCAGATTGGCTGGGCTAAAAGGGCAGAAAAGATAAGAACCTATAACTTTCCTCAGGACCGGCTCACTGACCACCGCATTAAAAAAAGCTGGCACGACCTAGAAAAAATAATGTCAGGCCGGCTTGATAAAGTAATAAAAAAACTTCACCCCGTTAGAGATTAACGGGGCAAAAAAGAAGAACACAACAGGCAAATCTCTAACGGGGTTCAGCTCCTCTCAAGCTCTTCAATGTCTTGCTGATATTGCTCAGCAATTCTCAATACTGAATCTCCATAAAATCGGTATCTTGTATTTGTGGAGCCGGAAAAGTAAATCATAGCTGCCCGCCACTCGCCATTGGGGGTTTGTTTTTTTGCTCCATAATCACCCAGATACAAAGCAGATGCCAAAAAGGCATCTTTAATATTCCAAGGGTCAGCTTCCTCGCCAGTAATTTCTTTAAGCCGCTCTCTGTATATCATCCAGGTAGAGGGGATAAACTGAGCCGGCCCCATAGCTCCCCCAAAGCCATAACTCATTGGGCAGGAAACAGGAGTGTTATAGGGATCGCGTCCTAATTCTTCACAAATCTCCAAAAACAAAGATACATCATCCCTTTTGGAACCCGGAGGACCACAAGCCATAATTCTCTTTTCTCTATTCTCTTGAGGGTCCTCGGGAAGATAACACTGCCCCACATTCTTGCCAATGTTGGATTCCTGGGTCATTACCGCCAAGAGCAATGCGGGCCGAACCCCGGTTAATTTTTCTACTTCCTTGGCCAGATCTAAGGCCTCACCAAAAGTAGGGGCTTCGGGTACGCCGATTAAGTCAAAGATGCGAGCACGAATCTCAGCTGCTTTTTCTTGGTTTTCTGCCAATAGTTTTTGATACTCTGATTCCTCTCCTTTGGTTTTTTCCAAAAGCCATTCCTGTTCTCCTTTGACACCCTGACTTTCTTGTTTCTGAAGAAGCTGGATTTTAAGAAGATTCTCTAAATCTTCTTTTTCTTCGTCCAAGGACTCTTTTTGGTTTTCTAAAGAACCTTTCAATTGTTTAATATTTTCCAAAAGCTCCTGGTTTTTAGAACTCAGCACCTCCAGGGCCACTAAATTGCTAAAAAAAGCCGACAATTTCTCTCCTGAAAGTAATACCTCAATAAGCGTTTTTTGGTCTTCTTCATAAATAAGTTGCAAGAGAGCGGCCAATTTTTGTCGTGAATCCTCAATCTTTGAGGAAGTTTTTCCAATAGAGACCTTGGTATCTTCAAGTTGGATACCGAGGTCTTTAACCATTATATTGTTTTGCTGAATTTGAAGGTCTAATTTTTTAATTTTATTGCGGAGAATATAAATTTGATTCTGCAGGGTTTTTTTCTCTGCCTGAGTTTTACCAATCTCTCCCTCATATTGGGCAATTTCTTCTTCAAGTTTTGCCAGTTCTTCTTCCAATTCTTGACGGTCTGCTGAAAGATCGGTCTCTGGAGTAGAAGTGGCTTCCTGAGCAAAACCAGAAACATTAGACAAAACAAAAGCCGTGATGATGAACGACAGGAGTAATGTTTTGAAAATACGGAAACGCATATCAAATCACCAAGATACAATAACCAAGAAACAAACAATAACCAATGTTTCAATAACCAATAATCAAACGGTTTGGAATTTTGGTCATTGGTTATTGGAATTTGTTTGTATCTTGTATCTTGGT
>JAUWAW010000021.1 GCA_030601865.1 Candidatus Nealsoniibacteriota bacterium
CTCACCGTATTTGTATATTCTTCCTTTCTTGTCTTTGTATGGCATCTTGTTCATATGCTCTATTATCTTGGGGACTAACTCCTCGTATTCTTCTTTCGTATACTGTTTGTTCAGAATACAATACTCTTTGTGGCGCAGGCCGATACAGCCAAAGAGGTTGGAGGAGGAATGACATCTAATACAGTATTCTAAATCTCGACAATTAGGATAACAAAAAGCGCAGAATTTGAGTCGAGAAACTCCTCTACCAACTTGAGTACTATCATAAATTAATTCTGCATTAAGACCCCAAATAGTATAATCATAGCAATCCTTTATCGGACCCCTTTCAGAACCAAAACAATACTTGCAGTCTTCGGATTCACGCACAAAAAAGGAATCAAAAACATTCTTTGAATAATTAATATAATCGCCGGTTACATTTACATTTTTAATTCCATGGATAAATTTTTGGGGAAATTGCAGCCAGAAACCCTGGGCTTTCTTTTGGAGTTCTGCCGTGTTTTTGTAAGAACCAATATCAAATTCTTTTAGTTTCTTGAAATACTCTTCTTTAGTATAGGGCTTGTTAAAGATGTGGTATTTCTTGTTTCTCAAATTGCAGCAAGCAAAACAATTCTGGCAATTGGCAAGGTTTTTAGAAAAATAGACATCCTGGCAATTCTGACAATGAGAAGAAAAAAATGCCCGATAGGATTTATGGACTATAAAACATTGGTGACATAACTCGCTTGAGTGTAACTCATAATTATCGAAGCTATCCTTAGAATGAGTAACCACTACACCGTAAGCACAATCTTCGCTGGCATCGGAATGAAAGATCAAATAACAGTTTTTTAGGTCACCACAATTAGCGCAATAATCACTGTTGACTAAATTTATCACAGACCTACTAAACCAGGGGACTTCTCTGTCTAATTCTTTGACTTGTTCAAGAAATGGTCTATTCCAATCTATTGCTCTGCCATATTCCATTGGATTCCAATTATCTGACCACCAATACTCCCTTTCATAAACCTTGACTGGCGCTGATTCAGAAATGGTTGAGAAAATAAGTTTGCCTGTCCGACTATCCTTTCTTTTGTAAAGAAAATGCTCATTTCTGTGAATCATTCTTCTCAACAACCTACACTCCGAGCACCACGTCGGCGCGGGCACCTTGATTTTATCGTAGAATTCAAAGTCCTCGGGTTCTATGACGAATTCCTTTTTGCAATTTTGGCAGGTTTTAATTTGGCTCTTCATACAATTCTGCCCGCCCGCATCGCTACGCGGGCAAGCTCGCTTGCGAAGCGTTGCGGGCGGGACACTTTTTAGTTTGTTTCTCCATAAGATTAAAAATTACGCCTGTTGACATCCGATGTCAACCAACAAGTTGTCGGGGATGTTAGCCCCGACAATAGCCCTAACAATCTGCTGCCCATTCCTATCTGTCCTATCTGTCCTATCTGTCTTATCCCCTATACCAAGGGTTCCGCGGTTTTTTCTGTTTCGCCTTCTGCTTTGGCACCCTTCTCTTTCTCTGCTTTCGTCTCTATCTTTGTCATATCTTTGGACGCTTCTTCTAACTTCTTTTTAACTTCGGCTACCGAAAGAGAATATTTCTGCCTGCTCTGCTCAATTATTTTTTTGCGCGAAGAAGAATAGGACGGCGACGCAACCGTAAGGGTTTCTGCTGAAAAAGGGTCAAAAGTTTCTCCGTCAATGGTTATCTTGATAAAGAATTCCCTGATACCCAGGTTAATCATATCCTCGGTTTTAAAAATCGGCGTCATCTCTGGCAAAAGTTTCACAGCGTCAGTGCCGCCAATACGGAATACAATGATGGTGCCGACATTGCCCAAAACCGTGGAAAAAACCCTCTCTAAAAGTTGACTAATGTATTGGTGAGCAACAGTGAGGCAGAAACCATATTTTCTTGACTCGGAAAACAAATTCTCAAAAGTGGTGGTCATCAAGTTATGGAACTCGTCAACATAGAGATAAAAATCTTTTCTTTGTTCTTCGGGTATAGAAGCCCTGGCCATACCGGCCTGGTAAATCTTGGTCACAAACATTGAGCCAAAAAAACTTGAATTCTCCTCGCCCAATTTACCCCTGGAAAGAGAAATCAAGAGAATTTTTTGCTTTTCCATTATATCTTCAAAATCAATTTTGTTTTCCTCTTGGCCAAAAATGTTGCGCAGCAAAGGATTAGAAAGAAATTGTCCCAATTTATTAACCAAAGGGATAATAGCATCAGTATCAAACTTTTCCGACCAATCAGCAAATTCAATGGCCCAGAATCTTTTGACCATATCATCTTCAATATAGTCAACGACTTTTTGCCGGTAATTGCGGTCGGTGAGCATTGAAATCATGCCCCGCATTGTTGCTTTAGGATAATCAAGCAGAGCCAAACAGGTAAAGCGGAAGACGTGTTCAAGCCGCGGCGTCCAGTTAGCGCCAAACTGCTTTTCCAAGACCTCAATCAATCCTTGGGCAACCTGATGCTTCAGCTCAGGAACAACATTTTGCAAAGGATTAAAAGATGAGGCAAACTCAGTGTCAGCAGGGTCAATTAAAACCACGTCCTGCACCCTTTCTTCAGGAATAAAATCCAAAATCACGTCAATTAAATCGCCGTGCGGGTCAATCAAACAAAGACCATAACCATGGGCAATGTCTTGACGGATTAAAAGTTCTAAAAGTTTGCTTTTACCCACCCCTGTTTTACCTACCATATACATATGCCGCTTTCTGTCCTCTCTTTTGATGCCAAAAACAAATTTCTTTTCTTCCAAAGCCGCCTCGTAATTACTGCGGCCGAAAAAAGAACACTCCTCTGGTTTTACTTTGCCATAAACCGGCAGCTCTGTGGGCGGAGGCGCTAATCTGAATTTGCGAATTTTAATCTCTTTTTGTATGGGCATAGATGTTAAAACGGCTTCTTTTTTATTATTATATAAAATTCTTAATTAAACAACCTCTGCCAGATAACACTTCTCGCCCCAGTAGTAGAACCTACGGTTCACTACGGGGCTTCGCCTGTTATACTACACTACCTCTGCAAGGTAGCAGGCTTCGCAATACACAATCTCTGGACGGTCAGGCGCGTAAACTGTCTGGATTGGTTTTTGGCATTTTTGGCATTTTCTTGGAAAAAGTTTTCTTGGCGGCAAAAGCTCCATTCTGTCTTTGTGGCGCTGCAAAGGAGCCCGTCGGGGCAAGGGCAAGCCGATTTTACGATAAAATTCAAGTTCTATAGGAATAATTTTATAGGCTTTGCCGGAAACCTCGCATTTTAAAACTTTTTCCAAAATATCATCTTTAACATCTTTAATGTCATCAGGGATTTTATAATCAGAGAATTGATATTTCTTTTGCGATTCATAATCAGACCAGGGATAGCCCTTTTCTTTGGCCTGCTTGCGGCTCAAAGGATAGTAATCTTGGGCCGCGGTTTCATTGTAGCCATAAGGCGACAGTTCAATCGGGAAAAACTCCCCATAACTGTATGTTTTGCCGTTTTTGTCTTTGTAGAGCATTTCAGTCATTTGTTTTTTGATTTTGGCTACTAATGCGTGATATTCGCTTTTTGAATATTTTTTATTTAGAACAGAGTATTCTAAATCACGCGCATTAGCACAGCCAAAACAATTATGGCCCTTGAGCACACTATGACAATATTCTAAATTTGAAGAGCCGCCTCCCCGGTTTCTGACGCCAGCCGTGGCGCTAAAGGTTGTAAATTTAGAGTTATAAAGACCCGTAGAATGAGGACATTCATAGACCAATTCTGCCCAGCCCAATGAAGAACAGTCATAACCGTCTTTTATCTCGGCAACAATGTAGAGATAACCTGAATCCTCTATCTTGTCAGCATTCCAGCAATCCTTAGCATTTTTTGATTCAGTAATATAATTGCCGGAGCAATTAACTGATTTAATAATAAAGCTCGGACGGCGCGGTATTGAAAGCCAAATCTTTTTGGCTTGTTTTTTTAAGTTCAAGAGATTTTTGATGGAGGAAATGGGATTCTTCTTCAAAAAATCTTCATAGTCCTCTTTGGAATGCGGCTTGTTGAAGATATAGTATTGTTTGTGGCGCAGGCAAGCGCAGCCAAAACAGTTGCTGCAGTTGCGGCAATCATAACAAAGCGCAACATCACGGCAGTCAAAACAATTCTGGGAAAATAGGGTGCGCCAGCATCTCTCGCAGTTTATGTTTTCATAACAAAGTTCACTTTTAAAAATCCAAAAATTGTCAAAACAATCCCTGCTGTAAAGTTCATAAGTGTTATAGGCAGAATCTTCGTTGAAATGACCCCCAACATTTAAATAACAATTTTTATCGTCGGTTTCCTGATTAACCCATTCACTGTTAACACTATTAGCATTCAAAAGCGCAATATGAGGCGTGGAAAATAACAATTCCTTGAACTGCTCAAAAAACGACTTTTTAAAGTCGTAATTACGACCATACTTTAATGGGTCCCACTTATCAGACCACCAGCATTTTTGGCAATACATTTGATAGGGTTTGTCTGGCGAAACCCTTGAGACAACTTCTTTGCCGCACAAATCACATTTTCTTTTATACAAAGCCCGTTCATTGCGAAAAGCAAGCCGACGTTGCTCCCGACACTCCGGGCACCACGTCGGCGCCGGCACCTTGATTTTCTCATAGAAAGCAAAATCTTCGGGTTCAATAACGAACTCCTTTTTACAGTTTTGACATTGTTTTGTTTGTGTATCCATACAGATTAAAAATTATACCTGTCACTTCCCAGTTTCTTCACGATCGTGAAGAAACTGGGAAGTAGCAAGTTCATAATTACACCACCTCCCCTAAATAACACTTCTCGCCCCCACACCAGAACTTCGTTTGGTGTGGGGACTTCGCCTGTTTTCTACACTACCTCTGCGAGGTAGCAGGCTTCACAATAGACAATCTCTGGTCGGTCAGGAGCATAG
>JAUWAW010000010.1 GCA_030601865.1 Candidatus Nealsoniibacteriota bacterium
TGGAAGACATCTTCAATGGGCTGTTCGCCGTTGATTTCAACCATCTCACCTCTCTTTTTATAATAATCGATTGCCGGACCAACATCTGTCTTGAACCAAGCAAGACGTTCTTTCACTCCTTTCACAGTATCATCAGCCCGGATAAACAATTTTCCTCCGCATTTATCACATTTTTTAAGATTTTTAAAGTCACCGATGTAGGGAACATTCCTATTACACTCTCTACACACTCTTCTTTTGGTTAGTCTCCAAATACTCTCTTTGGGGGATAAGCTAATATAAATGACTTTTTTATCCTTATCCCATTCATACCAGCCCAAAGCTTCCTCAAGCATCTCTGCCTCATACAAACTGCGTGGACTTCCATCCATAATAATCCCTTTCAGTTTTGGATTTTTCTTAAATAATTCAAATTTAGCCATCCAGAGATAAAATATCACCGATGTAGCTACTTTTTTTCCTACATCTATACATTGGCCGATTTTCCTGCCCGTATGGTCTTTCTTTTTCTTTCGCGTCCTCAATAAATCTCCACTCCCGACATATTCAAAACCAAATTTCTTTTTCAGAAATTTTGCCTGGGTTCCTTTACCAGAACCCGGTGGACCTAATAGAATAATAACTAATTTATTTTTCATATCTACTATTTAAAAAGTTTCGTATTCGCGCATTTGGAGTTGTGAACGTATCTGGATCATTGTTTCTAAAACAACACTAACAAGAATCAACAAAGCAGTTCCTCCAATTAAGAACTGGAACACTTGTACCCCGGTAACCCCCTGCACAACAGAAGGCATAACTGCAATGGAGGCTAAAAATAAAGCGCCAATCGGCAGCACGCGATATAAAATATAATATAAGAAATGGGCGGTCTGGCTGCCCGGCCTGATACCCGGAACAAAACCGCCCATTTTTTGCAGATTGGTGGCAATGGCCTTGGGGTCAAAGGTAACAGCTGTGTAAAAAAAAGTAAAGAGGGCCACTAAAAGAAAATAGAAAACTCCATAACCCCAGGGATTTGTCTGGGGGCTGAAGAAATTGGCAATACCCTGAGCTATGTTTCCCACGAGACCTCCTGAGCCGGCAAAAAAGTTAGCCACCATACCCGGAAAAAGCAAGATAGAAAGGGCAAAAATGATGGGAATCACTCCAGCTGGATTGACGCTCAAGGGCAAGTAGGTAGAAACGCCGCCATACATTTTCATTCCCCTGACTCGTTTGGCGTAAGAGACCGGAATATTGCGACGAGCCCGATTAATAAAGACCACCGCAGCAATAATTACCACAGCCATAGCAAAAAAGAGTAAAATAGCTGGAATCTGGGAGGGGTCCCAAGCCACAATAACTTGACGAACATTGGCCGGAAAACCAGAAATAATGCCAGCGAAAATCAAAAGTGAAACTCCATTGCCAATGCCTTTCTCTGAGATTAACTCACCCAGCCACATTAAAAACAAAGTGCCCGCAGCAATGGTTAAAAGAGAGGCGGCAAGCACAAGAGGAGGCAAAACGCCGATAACTTTTTGACGGGCAAGCAAGGTGAGCATACCATAACCCTGAAGCAGGGCTAAAGGAACGGCCAAGTATCTGCCATATTGATTAAATTTCTGACGGCCGGCCTCTCCTTCTTCTTTATACATTTGCTCCAGTCGGGGAAAAATCATGGTCAGCAACTGGAGGATAATCACGCCGGTGATATAGGGACCAAGTCCCAACATAATAATAGAAAGCTTATCCAGGGTGCCCCCGACAAATAAATTGACCAAGCCAAAAATCTGAAATTGACCAAAGAAGTTTCTCAGGTTCTCAGCATTAATACCGGGCATGGGAATATTAGCCATTAAGCGAAAAATGGCAAAGATGGCTAAGACAAACAGGATTTTATTCCTTAACTCGCGGATTTTGAAAATTTGGATGACTTTGTGGTACCACATGTTATTTCATAGTGCCTTCGGCTTTCTCAATTTTCTTTTTCGCCGACTCTGAAACTTGACAACCCTCAATAATTAGCTTTTTGGTCACGTCTCCTTTCGCCAAAATTTTAACTTGAGGCACTTTGCCTTTTATTCTACGAATTATCTTTTTCTCAAGCAAGGTCTGGGGAGTAACTTTTGCGTCGGCTTTGAATGTTTGCTCCAAAGTACCAAGATTCACTACACAAGGTTTTTCTTTAACTGGCTTAAATCTATAGCCCCTTAATTTGGGGTATTTTTTTATTAGTTCTCGAATAATCGGCTTAAACTTTCTGCCGGCCCGAGATTTTTGGCCCTTGATGCCCTTACCAGAATAAGTGCCACGTTTTCCTCCTCGCCCTACCCGCTTGCGAGGTTTTCTCTTATGAATTGGTTTTAATTCGTGTAGTTGCATAAAGTCAACAATAACCAAGATACAAGAAACAATAACCAAACAAATCACAATAACCAATAATCAATAATCAATTATTATATATGTTTGGTTATTGGTGTTTGATGTTTGTTTCTTGTTTGGTGTTTGTTTCTTGGTTATTGGTTATTTTTAATTTTTTTAATGCTTTAATTGTCGCTCTCGCGTTATTCAGTTTATTTCTCGTACGGCCTATTATTTTAGATGAGATATTCTTAATGCCAGCTAAAGTGCAAATAACCCTAACAGTTCCACCGGCCACCAATCCCCTACCCCTTTTTTGGGGCTTGAGCAAAACAAGCGCCGGGCCAGACTTTGCCTCCACAGAATGGGGAATAGTATCTTCTACAATAGGAATTTGGAGCAAATTCTTTTTTGCCAGCCGGGTCGCTTTCTCTACTGCCTGAGCCACATCCTTCCCCTTAGCCACTCCTACTCCTATTCTGCCTTTTTTATCTCCGCTGATAATGACAGCTCGAAATCGCAGACGTTTGCCGCCTGCGGACACGCGAGTTACCCGAGCCAAATCTAAAAGCTTGGACTCAAAGTCATCTTTGGGTTTAGGAGGTCTTCTTATTTGTCTATTTCTTTGCATATTTTACCATATCTCGCAAAGTATTTCGCCGCCCAGTTTCTTTTTCCTGGCTTCTTTATCGGTCATTAAACCCTTGGGAGTAGAAATGATGGCTATGCCATAGCCTTCCCGGACAGCTTTGATTTGCTTAGTTGAAAGATAAAGTCTTCGGCCTGGTTTGGAAATTCTTTTCAAGCCAGTAATGACCGGAGCTTTATCATCATATTTTAAAGTGAGCAGGAGCAGTTTTCTTGTCTTTCTTCCCCTCTTTTCTATTTTTTCTATAAAACCCTGTTTGGCTAAAATTTTTGCCACCTCATATTTCAGATTGGAAAAAGGAAGAGAAACCGTGGGGTGTAGCACGGCCTGAGCATTACGTATTCTGTTGAGCATATCTGTTATGGGATCTACCATGATGATTTTTTAATCCCGGGGATTTCGCCTTTATTGGCCATTTCCCTGAAACATATGCGGCACAAGCCAAAATCACGCATATATCCCCGCTTTCTGCCACACCTAAAACAACGTCGTACTATCCGCGTGCTGAATTTTGGTTTTTTTTGTGATTTGGCAATTTGGGATTTTTTGGCCATGCTCTTTGTTTAACATGGAATGTTAAACACTTCAATATCCTTTGAGTTTTTTAAGGGATTTATGCACTCTTATTCTTTCCAGAGATTTGGCCTCAATCTGACGGATGCGCTCGCGAGTGACGCCAAACTCCTGGCCCACCTCTTCTAAGGTGTGAGTAATCTCATCTTTTAATCCAAACCTCATGGACAATATTTTCTGCTCTCGGGGAGATAAATCAAGCAAAATCTCTGTCAACGCCTCTCGCAAAAGCCGCCTGGCTCCTTCCAAAGAGGGAGGGGCTGTTTTTTTATCCTTAATAAATTCTATCAAAATACTATCCTCCTCTCTTTGCCCAACCGGCGTCTCCAGGGAAACGGTTTTTTGGGAAATCCTCATAATGTGATAAACCTTGGCCACAGGAAGGCCCATCTCAGCAGCAATTTCTTCGGGCAAGGGCTCTCTTCCTAAGTCCTGCAACAATCTACGGCGAACCTTGGTGTATTTGGAGATAGTTTCAATCATATGCACTGGTATGCGAATGGTTCTGGCCTGGTCAGCCAAGGCGCGAGTAATGGCCTGACGTACCCACCAGGTAGCATAGGTTGAAAATTTATAGCCCCTTCGCCAATCAAATTTCTCTACGGCTCGAAAAAGTCCCAAGTTTCCCTCCTGAATTAGGTCAAGTAAAGTTAAATTGGGTGACCGGCCAATATATCTCTTGGCAATAGAAACTACCAATCTTAAATTGGCCCGGGCTAATGTTTTCTTGGCTGCCTCATCGCCTTTTTCAATTCTTTTAGATAGTTCTTTTTCTTCCTCAGCTGTAAGAAAGGCAACCTTGCCAATTTCTTTAAGATACATTTGAACCGGGTCTATTTTAGTTCTGGCAACCTTTCTAATTTTCGCTTCCTTCTTTTTGACTTCCAGAAATTCTTTGGGCTCTTTAACCTCAATACCCTCTGCTTCTAAATCTTGATAGAGTGTCTCTAAACCTTTGATGTCTTTTTCTAATTGTGGGAAAAAGTATAAAATCTCTGCCTGAGTAACAAAACCCCGGCTTTTGCCTCTTTGAATCAAATTCTCAAGTTTCTCCGGGGAGAAGATTGCCTTTTTTCTTCCAACAGGGACTTTTTTCTTAAGCTTCCTGGGGATTTTTTTTCTTACCGTCTTCTTTTTTTTAGTTGTTATTTTTTTCTTTTTGGGCATTGTTTTTAGGTTGTTAATTCAAGATTATATGTTTATACCTTAGCGAATCAAGGTTCTGGCGAAGCCAGGTTCTTATATCAATGGTAATCCTCCGGTAATGACTTGGTAAAGCAGTATGACCAGGAAGAATAGCCATCTGAGGCCAAACAGTATAAAAAAAAGTAAAACAAAAAGGCCGTATTGCTGGAGAATTACTTTTAGTTTCCAGGCCTTCTCTGGCAAAAGACTAAAAAGTATATGGGAACCATCCAGAGGAGGAATGGGAACTAAATTAAATATAGCCAGGAGCAAATTCAAAATAACAATGATACTAAATATGGTTAAAAGGGAGGCGGGCAAAGGCAGAAATCTAATCAAGAGTCCGAAAATCAAGGCGATGGAGATATTTGCGCCAGGACCGGCCAGAGCAACCTTGGCATTATCCCATCTGGGATTTTTGAAGTTATAAGGGTTGATGGGAACCGGCTTGGCCCAGCCAATTAAAAAGGGACTCCTGATGATAATTAAAAACAAGGGTATAAGCACTGAACCAACCGGGTCCAGATGCTTGAGGGGATTCAAGGTCAGCCGGCCAGCGTGTTTGGCTGTGGGGTCGCCCAGCAAATTAGCCATGCTGCCATGGGAAACTTCGTGAATAACAATGGAAAAAAGCAGAATAATGAGAGAGAAAATAAAAGTGGGGTCCATACCGTAATAATACCATAATCTTGTAAAATTTGGAAGTCCCTGATACAATACTAATGTATGGCTAAACAGTGCGCAATTTGCGGTAAAACCGGACGGATGGTTTGGAGATTAAAGAAGCTGCGGGGGAAATATCACCGGACGATCAAAAAAAGAAAAAAGCCCAACTTGCAATGGGTTAAGATTCCTATTGGTATTAAGCGCAAAAACTTTAAACAATTCGCCGGCAAAAAAGTCCTGGCTTGCACCAAGTGCATTAAGACGTTGGGAAAGAGGAAATAATTTAGCGGGGTGTAGTATAGTGGTAGTATACGGGCATGGGGTGCTCGTAGCCGGAGTTCGATCCTCCGCACCCCGACAGACATCCAAAAACCGCCCTGAGCTTGTCGAAGGGCGGTTTTTGGAAGAAACAATGTTTAACATCGTAAGTTAAACATTCTCTAAAATAATGTCAAATTTCCTTTCAAAACAATGGGGGCAGTCCTTGGACTGTCCCTTGAAATGTTTAAAATGGAGTTTTAGTTTGCCTTGTTTCCTGAGGCCTCTTTTGTGGCGTGCCGCAGCCACGGCCCCCCACGTTCTATCTATTTGTTTTCCTATTTCTTTGTCGCCCATTTGCAAATAATGGGCCTTAAGAAAGACATACTCCTTTTTAGTCCATCGGCGATAAGGCCTTTTTTTAAGATGTAAAACCTCTAATCTCCTTTTCTTTACGGCATGAAGAGTTTTGCCCAATTTTTCGGCGAGCTCGACATCTGGCATTTCCTGATAGTGCAGCCGGATAAACTCGTCCATCTCTTCGGGCCAATCATCAGGAGCTCTGCCAAAATTAGTCCCCAGCCATTTTCCTTGGCAAATCTTATTGCAAAAGAAATACTTTTGATCCTCCCGAATCTGAGATTCCTTTCTTTGAATTTCTGCGCCGCAGAAATGGCAGACCAGGATGACTTTCTTAGCATGGTACGTTATCTGCGACAAATCCATGTTCAATCTTTCTACCTGGAATTTAAGCCTGGTCCGGGAAATCTTTATTTTCCGAGAAGAGAGGGATTACACCACCTGCCCTCTTAAGCTCTTTTTTGAACCATTCTTTATTGGCAAGTTCCGGCTTGCCGTAATAACGGGCATACCATTCAGGGGTTTTTTGGCGCACAAAACCAAAACCCTCGAAAAGCTGGTGCACCCTTTGGCGGCTGCACCCTTGTTCTTTGGCAATGATCACTTCGGTCTTGCCACCTCTGTTGAGGGCTTCTTCTAAGTATTCAGGAGTTAGTTTCGCTTTCAGTGTCACTGCTCTCACCCTTTCTTTATTAATTTTTTAGCGAACAATTAAAGAACCGTTATAAATAAATCAAATTTTTCAGTAAAAAGCCCTGCCTGCCCCGTAGGGAACCAAAGGTTCTCCTTCGGGGCCGTTCTTCCTAGAGAATTTTCGGAGAATAATCAAGGTGGGTGCCCGCACATATAGCCCACAGGCTGTATAGATATAAGGCTCCCTAAGAAAAAATTTGTCCAAAATCATCTAGAACTTTACTGGGCAGGGCTGATTTCATTTTAGCACCTCAAAAAATCAAGTCAAGTTTAAAATCTAAACTATTTTTCAAAGATATCCACAATCTGCTAACAAATTCTTTCAAATCTGTTAGTTTTCTGTAAGATCCGACCTTACAAAACCCGAAAAATCCGGCCCAAAATCCGACAATTTAAAATCCGATGTTGGGCCAACATCCGATGTCGGGGAATTTTTAACATCGGATGTTAAATCGGATTTTAAATCACCGGATTTTTCGGGTTTTAAATCGCCGAGGTCGGGTTTCAAAACATTATATCTTCTTCGGCTCGTTTGTAGTCGCAGATGTCTTCGGGCGCAAACCAAAAAATTATTTCGTGGTCGGCTTCTTCTGGGGTTTCAGAAACATGTAAAATGTTATGCACGGCTCTTTTGTCTCGGTTGGCGGCCGTGGCGTCATCAATGGAAAAATCACCTCTGATGGTGCCCATGTCTGCTTCGGTGGGCATGGTCGGCCCAGCCAACTTCCTGACCATGGCAATGGCATGAATACCCTTGACCACCATCTTAACCACGGGGCCCGAAGTCATAAAATCAATCAGCCAGCCCCTGACCGTTTTGCCAATCTCCAGCGGGTCTTGGCTGCCCAATTCTTTCTGGGGGTCAAAGCCATAGTCCTGATAATTCTTCAGGGTTTTCTCGCCCAGCCGCCTTATCCACTTTTCATCTTGGGGATAATGCTCGTCAATCTGGTCTTTGGTTGCCTGAATCATTTCCAAGGCAATAATTTTAAGACCCCTTTTTTCAATGCGAGAGATAATCTCGCCTACCAGTCCCCTTTTGACGCCATCGGGCTTAATAATAACTACTGTTTTTTCTTCTTTTGGATGAAGCATAATTTTATATCGCCGTCCGTATCTGTTCTCAAAATCCTTATACCAAATTTTTCAAGAGTTGCCAAGACCCGGGGGTGTGGATGACCGTAGGGATTGTCTTTGCCACAGGAGATAATTGCAATTTCTGGAGAGACCGCCTCAATAAATTCTGGGGCGGTTGAGGTTTTGCTGCCATGATGGGCCACCTTTAGAACAGTTACCCGGAGATTGTCGGGGCTAACATCCCCGACAAGTTGCCATTCTACTTTTTTGGTTATATCGCCGGTGAACAAAAAGGTGTTCGTGCCAAATTTGAGCCGCGCTACAATAGAACTATCATTACTATTTTTCATTCTTATACCCTCCATACTCTCAAAAGGATGCAAAATCTCTAAACTATTGGGATGGCTTCCTGATAGTATTATTTTTTGACCAGCTTGGGCTATTTTTATGACGGCTTTGTCGTCATCAACCTCTGTGGAGATGGCTTCTCGCCATTTTTTATAAGCGGCTGTATCCCGAACAATCCCGGTCCAGAGAATATAATCTACTTTATATCTTTCCAAAACCTCAATCAAGCCAGTCATGTGGTCTTGCTCGGGATGGGTTAAAATAATCAGGTCTAAGGATTTATCCCAAAAGGGTAGTTCTTTGCCCAATTTTTCTAAAATGGTTGAGTCCGGGCCTCCGTCAATTAAAATTTGCTGTCTGCTCGGGGTTTCAATAAAAATGCTCTCGCCCTGGCCCACGTCAAAGAAATGGACCTCCAGTAACTGAGGCCGACTTAAGTCATAGACCACCGACCAGGCCAGGCAATTAGCCAGAACCAAAAGCCCAATAATAAAGGTGAGTATTTCTTTACGTTTAGGCATTTTAAAAAATAACCCAAAAACCGACCTTGGCTTTGGGTTATTTTTAATTAACGGGATCCTTCGGCGCTTCGCGCCTCAGGATGACCCCCTCACTCTGACAGAGTGAGGGGGTCAATTTTAGGCGGCTTTTTTTAAGCTTGGGAGAAACTTATACTGCTTGCAACCGCAAACTGAACAAACACCTTTGGCGGCTCTCCTCTTAGTTCCGCCTTTTCCTTTCATCTCTATTACCTTCTCATTCTTCATCTCCGTTTTCTTGCCGCATTTCATACACCATGCTACAGTAGCCATAATATTAAAAAATAAATTACGTGAATTTTATATCCGACCTTTCCACACCTTAATTCAAGACTATATGTTATACATTAGCGAATCAAGGTTCTGGCGAAGCCAGGTTCTTATTTTAGCTTAAACAAGGTAAAAATGGCTGTCAACCCCCACACCTAATCAGCACAGGTGCTCCGCACCTAAATTAACGGAGTTAGTGCTGATTAGGTGTGGGGGTCAAGTGCTGCCGGGCTTGGATTCGAACCAAGATTCGATGCTCCAGAGGCATCTGGCCTACCGTTAGCCGACCCGGCATTGAACTCGATTTGTTTAAGACCCGACCTTTCAACATCCAACCCAAAATCCGATGTTGGGGCTTTTTTAACATCGGATTTTAAATTGTCGGATGTTAAATTCCCAAGGTCGGGTCTTAAACACTTTATGCTAAGTATTTCCTTACGGCGATCCAGCTGGAGACCATTCCCAGGCCTATGCCAAAGGCCAAATGGATGAAAAAGATGGTAAAGAAATTATTGACAAAATAGCCAAAGATGTCAAGGCCGGGCAATAAAATTTCTATTTTCGCACTGAGGAAGAAACAAAGGGGCAGGAAAATTAAAAGGGTCAGGACCGTGGCAAAAAATCCAATCAGCACTCCCTGAACCAAAAATGGTCCCCGGATAAACCAGTCGGAAGCTCCGACTAAGCGCATTACTTCAATTTCTTTTTTGGCATGCTCAATGGACAATCCTACCTGATTAAAAATAAGAGAAACCGCCACCAAAGCTAAAATAAAACTGAAGAGTATTCCTCCCGTATTAATCTCTGAACTTATGGAAAAGACTCTATCAATGACCGGCTTTCTTTGATGATAATCAATCTTGTCAATAGATTCGGCAAAAGAAGATTTTTCCAAGAAACCGGAAATCTGAGCATACTGAGCCGCCTCAAAAGCAATGATATTTAAAGAAGCCAGCAAGGGGTTGCCTCCCACTTCAGTTAAAGAGTCCATAATGCGGGAATCATTCTGGTGCAGCTGGATAAAATTCTCCAAGGCCTTTTCTTTGGAAATGTATTCAACTTCTTTCACTTCCGGGATAAGGGCTAATTCTTTCTTAATTTCTAAAATATCTTCTTCAAAACTGTCCTCTCTAAAATAGACGGAAATATCAACTTGCTCTTGCAACCTTAAAACTAAAAATTTAAAGGCCTGCTGGCTGAGTAAAAGTGAAGTGATTAAAGAAAGCATCATCACCATAACAAAAATACTGCTGGCTGAGACACTTCTGTTGCGCCAGAAATCCTGCCAACCGTATTTAAGTATTCTTTGAAGAGAAATAAACATATTTAAAGAATAAACCTGCCCGGGTCCTCATCCCTAATCACCTTGCCTTCTTCCAGGGTGATGACCCTTTTCCCTAAACGGTTAATAATTTCTTTATTATGGGTGGCTAAAATAACAGTGGTTCCCATTTGGTTGATTTTTAATAAAAGTTGAATCACATCACGGGTATGATAGGGGTCCAGGTTGCCCGTAGGTTCGTCAGCCAAGATAATATCGGGCCGATGGATAAGCGCTCTTCCTATGGCCGCTCTCTGAAGTTCTCCGCCGGAAAGTTGGGCCGGGAAATTATTTGCCCTCTCAGTTAATCCCACAATTTCTAAAACCTGGGGCACATCTTTTAAGATGTGCCTTTTGGTCTGACTTATTATCTCCATAACATAAACCATATTTTCATAAACTGTTTTTGAGGCCAGCAACTTATAATCCTGAAAAACCGTGCCCAGCCGTTTTCTCAACCAGGGAAGGTCTTTCTTTTTTATTTGGGAAATATCTTGACCATCAAAAAAAATCTGACCTCGAGTGGACTGCTCTTGGGCCAACAACAACTTAAGCAAAGTGGTCTTGCCCGCGCCCGACCGACCGGCAATGGAAACAAACTCTTTCTCTTGCACTTGAAAAGAGACATCCTTGACAGCCACAGTGTGGGGAGGGTATATTTTGGTGATGTTGTAGAAACTGATCACAGATAAAATTTCTAATGATTCAATTTTTAAACGTTTGAAAATTAATGAATTGAAAATTTAATGAAAATTAGAAATTGAAAATTGAAAATTAAAGCTTAGTCTCGGCTTCCACGAACAGGTCCAGGTTTCCATCTAACACCTCATCGACATTGGACGTCTCAACCCCGGTCCTGAGGTCCTTGACCAGTTTATAGGGATGCAACACATAAGACCTGATTTGGTTGCCCCAGGTAGCTGGACGGGAAGGCCCCGCCCCTACTCTCTTTAATTCTCTTTCTCTCTCTGCCTCTTTGAGTTGGTATAGTTTAGCGTAAAGCAAGGCCATGGCTTTTTGCTTGTTTACTCCCTGTAATCTTTCGCTCTGGCAAGAAACCGTGATTTTGGCTGGCAAATGAGTAATGCGCACCGCGCTTTCCCTCTTGTTCACATACTGACCACCCGGTCCGGAAGCTCGGAATGTGTCAATCTTTAGGTCTTCGGGTCTGAGTTTTATTTGGGACTGGTCAACCGGGCTGAGCTCGGGCAGAATTTCAACCAAGGCAAAAGAGGTGTGGCGCAGAGCTTTAGCAGAAAAAGGAGAGAGGCGGACCAAGCGGTGAACTCCACTTTCTTTTTTTAAAAGGCCGTAACTATTTCTGCCCTTGATTTCTAAGGTGACGGATTTGGTGCCGATTCTGCCTTCCGGGCCTCCGGACTGGCCAAAGGACTGGTGTAAGATTTTTGTTTTGAGGCCTTTCTTCTGGCAGTAATTTTGATACATGCGCAGGAGCATAGTTGTCCAGTCCTGGCTATCCTGCCCGCCCGCGCCAGCAGAAACCTGTAAGACGGCATTGCCTTTATTGTATTTTTGGAAATCCTTTATTTCCTGGTAGAGTTTGGTTAGTTCCTTTCTTTGCGCTTTGGCTCTTTCTTTGTTTTGCCAAAAACCCGGCTCCTGAGACAATTCCTCTAACTTTTTAATTCGTTTTTGTTTCTCCTCAATATCAAACTTAGCCATTAGTCCTAATTTAAGATTATATATGTTATACCTTAGCGAATCAAGGTTCTGAGATGCGAAGCATCTCAGGTTCTTATTTTAGCACAAAAGTGGAATAAGAATCAAGCTGAGCCGGAGGTGAGAATCGAACTCACAATCTACACGTTACGAATGTGTTGCTTTGCCATTAAGCTACTCCGGCATATTCATAGTCAACAAACGTCCTTTTTGAGCTCTCTTGCTTAGGGCTCGGTTCTTCCGCCCATTTCCTTTATTAAGGGCGGCAAATGTAGGGCTTAATGAATCACAGTTTGGGCAGATCAAACGTAGGTTTTCTTCAGTATTATTCTGCCAATTACCATCAATGTGGTCTGCTACTAGCGGAACCAGTCCTGTCTTTTGATTAATTTCTGACCAACCACATAAACAGCACTTATTTCCAAATTTCCTACGCAAATATTTTTTAATATATGACGAGACTAAACCTAAACTGTTTAACCCTTTAATTTCACCATTCTTCCATTTTGTAATATAAGATCGGTATTGAAATTCCTGCTGACATTTATTACTGCAATACTTGTAACCCGGCCGTGGTGTCTCTTTACCACAAACCGGACAATTAATTCTTGGCTTTTTTGGCATTGGCATATATTAAGTATACAAGATTTATCGACCAGCGTCAAAATTAGAAGTGGTTGTAGATTAAAGCGATTGCTCTACCACTGAGCTACACTGGCAAAGTAGATTATACTAATTCTGCTGTTTAAAATATAACAAATTTTTCTGGATTTAGCAAATTCAAACTATTGGAGTTGAACTCCAATAGTTTATGGTCTATAATAAAATTAATGGAAAAACCACAATTTGTAAACAATGAATTTTACCACATTTATAATCGCGGAGTTGAGAAACGAGATGTCTTTTTAGATAACAAAGATTATTTTCGCTTCATCCACGACCTGTTCGAGTTCAATGACGAAGCGCTAGCATTAAACCTTGGCTATCATTTAACTCGCCAAACCAGAAGAACTAGAAGAAAAACTATTGGAGTTCAACTCCAATATATTGAGAAAAGAGAGCCACGGAAACCACTGGTAAACATTTTAACTTTCTCCCAAATGCCAAATCACTATCATTTGATTTTAAGCCAGAAAAAGGATAATGGCATAGTCCGTTTTATGCAAAAATTAGGCACTGGCTACACTAATTATTTTAATATAAGACAAGAAAGAGTCGGCCCCTTGTTTCAAGGAAGATTTAGGGCCGTTCATATTAATAGAGAAGAACACTTGCAATATCTTGTCTATTATATTCATTTTAACTGTTTGGACCTCATTGAGCCGGACTGGCGGCAAGGGAAAATACAAGATTATCAAAAAGCAATTAAGTTTCTTAATTCTTACCGTTGGTCGGGCCACTTGGATTATATTGGTAAGAAAAATTTTCCTTCAGTTACCCAAAGGGAATTTCTTCTGGATATTTTTGGCGGAGCAGAAAATTACCAGAAAAAGATCAAAAAGTGGCTCCAAGAGATAAGCAAAATAAGAGACAGAGATACTAACGAATTCAAAGCAGTAGTATTAGAATAAAAGAAACTATTGGAGTTGAACTCCAATAGTTTTTGCTTATCAAGTGAGCGGGATACCAGGATCGAACTGGCGCCGCTTCCTTGGGAAGGAAGTGTACTGCCACTATACTAATCCCGCGCTACCAAAATTTTAATTTGTCCAGCAATTTTTGCCAAAGGCCGGGAGGGGTTTCTTTTTCTTCGGCTGAGGTTTCGGGGGGTAAAATCACGGCTACTTCTTCGCCCGGCTTTTTATAACCCTGTTCTCTAATCCTCTTTTCCCAATAAGTTTCTGTTTCGGCTTGAGAGATTTGCGTTTTTAATTTTTGATTTTTTTCTTCCAAGGCCTGGATATCCTGCTGCAGGGTCTTGACCTGGGCAGTTAATTCCGAGCGTCTCTTGGCAATGCGCCAACTGGAAACAAGCAAAAAAGTTATTATACCGAAGAGGAACAATCCCAGTAAAATAGAAAAAAACATTGTTTGGCCCGGCTTTCTTCTTTTCTTGAATTTTGCTATCATGGTATTAATGAAAGCGAAATCAATTTTTAGAACAATTTGGATTGTCTTAATCTCTTTGGTGGTTTTGAGTATGATGGCGCTGCTTTTGGCGCCTCTGTTTTAATATAACTTCAAGTTCTGGAGATTTCAAGAGGAAGGCGGTTAAAATATAGACAGAAATGCCAACCAAGCCAGCGAGCAGTGTTTGGCAGAGAAGGCCTAAAATGGTGTGGGTATCAACGAAACTATTGATGAAATAAAGAGACAAATAAGTAGTTAGGGCCATTAGAAAACTGGCTATAAGTATTTTTTTGAGAGAGGGGCAGGTGCCTAAAAAAAGGTGCACATCCCTATTTTTTCTTACGAAGAAAAATAAGAGTAAGGAGAATTGGAAAATCATAGCCAAAGAGAAAGCCAAGGGCAGGCCTAAAACAGCGATGTTTTCTATGCCTTTGAGTTTTAATACATTGGCCAATTGCTTGGGAAACCATCCCCATAATGTATCAGATAATAGATAGACAAAAGAAAAACTTAAAATAATGTTTAGACCAACTGAGAAAAGAGCAATTAAAGCAGGGGTCTTGGTGTTTTGAAAAGCAAAAAAGGCCCGGGCCAGCAAAGGAATAAGTGCGGAAGCAAAAATTCCCAGAGCAAAAATGCCCAAACAAGCAGCGGTTAAACGGGTGGCCAGCCAATCAAATTTACTATCCCCAAAACTGCCCAAAATTAAACGAACCAGCTGAGCCCGCAAAATGAACATTAAAACACTCGCCGGCACAATTAAAAAAAGAATCTGGTGGAAGGTCGTAGAAAAAGTTTGAAAAAATTTTTCTTTTTTACCTTGGGCCCAAGCACGCGACAAGGCCGGGAAAGAAGCCAAGGCAAAGGGAATAGCTATAATGCCCAAGGGAAAATATTGAAGGTCATTGGCGTAAGTAAAAATGGCAATGGCACCGGTGGTAATAAAGGAGGCAATGGCCGTGATGACCATGAGGTTGATTTGTTGGGCTGCCACGGCAAACATTCTGGGCACCATCAAACGGAAAATTTTTCTTATGGCCGGCTCCCTAAAACTGAAGAGAAATTTATAGCGAAAACCGCAACTGATAGCAGCCGGAATTTGGATAAGTAGATGGCATAAAGCTCCCAAAACAACGCCTATGCCCACTCCAAAAATTCCATAAAAGGGAGTCAGCACCAAAATGCCAAAAATAATGCCCAAGTTGTATAAAATGGGAGCCAGAGAATAGACAAGAAAGCGGTTGAAATAATGTAAAATGCCAGAAAAAATGCTGCCCACTCCGAACAAAATGGGGCTGAGGAACATTAGCCGGGTTAAGGCAATGGCGGTTGATTGGGCCCGGGCAGAAAAACCAGGGGTAATAAATTTTAGGAGCTGGGGAGTGAAAATGAAAAAAATCAAAGAGAGCAGAACCAGCAAAAATAAAAAGGTATTTAAGGTGTAGTTGGTGAACTGCCAGGCTTTTTCTTTGTTTTTTGAGTAATATTCTGAGAAGAGGGGCAGAAAGGCAATAATTACTCCGCCGGCAATTAAGATATTGTAGACAAAGTCGGGTATGCGAAAGGCGGCGAAATAAATATCGGCCTGCTCTCCCCTACCGAAATGGCCGGCGATAAGACCGATGCGCAGCAAACCAAAAAGCCGGCTGGCTAAGGCAGAGACGCCGAGCAGGAGGGCAGCAAAGGTAATGGATTTTGTTTGGGAGTTGAAAAGACGATGGAGCATATGTAATATTTTAGCAATCTTGACAAAGAAATTCAACAGTGCTAAAATGGGAGTGTCTTAGTAAGCTGGGTGATCGCTCTGCAGACAATTCTGCAGGGAGGAAAGTCCGAACATTCATTCCCCTGCTTTGAGCAAGGGTCTAAAAAGGTAGCGGGTAACGCCCGTCAACCGTGAGGTTAGAGGTGCGAACAGAGACGAGTCCCGACGTTACGTCGGGGGTGAAACGGCTAAATCCTTACCCGGGTGCAAGAGCAAACCAGGACTCTGTGGATTATCATAGAGCTCTTGTGAAAAAGTGGCTCGCCTAGATAAATGATCACTCCAGACAGAATTCGGCTTACAGGCTTGCTAAGACACAAAAATATACGGGTTGAACCCGTGTATTTTTGTGTTGTTTGTTGACATTGTTGTTTGTTGACATCCGATGTCAACATCCGAAGGGCTTGTTAGAGAAGGGTTCTGGGGGTTTTGTCTAAGGCCTCGTTGACGAGGTGGTCGGCTTGTTTGTTTTTGTAGCGGGGAATTAGTTTGAGTTTTACTTTTTTGAAATCCAGTTTTAGATTCCACGCTGTCAGGAAGAGGTCCTGGATGTTGGGATTGAGGATTTTGTATTCTCCTTTCATTTGTTTGATTAAAAGTTCTGAATCGGCTCGCACTTCCAGGTCTTGGTTTTTAGCTATTTTCTTGCCAAAGAGATGCTTGATTTTTTTGAAAGCAAAAATAAGGGCTTGGTATTCGGCCTCGTTGTTGGTCAGACGTTCGCCCAAATACTGGGAGTATTTTTTGAACTCTTCTCCCTTTTCGTTGCAGATGACCACGCCCAGGGCGGCTGGGCCCGGGTTGCCGCGGGCGCCGCCGTCGGTGTAGATAATTAACTTCTTCATAAATTATGATGCGAATATGCGAATTACTTGAAATAGTCAATTAGGCATTTTTTGAACTTGGGGAGGTTCTCGTTTTTGATGGTGAAGCCGGCGGCTGGGGCGTGGCCGCCGTATTGTTTTAAAAGATGAGAACACTTTGTCATGGCTTTGACCGCATCTAAATCCGAATGCCCGCCCGCAACGCTTCGCGTAGCGTTGCGGGCGGGCATTCTCACTCCGCCCTTGCTTTGGCTTTTGCCTTTTTGGAAAAGAAAACAGGGGAGCTTGTATTTGTGGCAAACTTTGGAGGCCGCCGGTCCGAGTAAAATTACAGGCCAAGAAGGATCTCCTTCAAAGACCAGGGGTTGCGAAATGTCTATTCGCGATTCCACTTCGGCAAAAATTTTTTTATTTCTTCTCTTTTTTGCTCGGCTTTTTTAATTAAAGCTTGGGCCATCTTTTTGGCTTTGCTCGGCGAGGTTTCAATCAAAAGCAGATAGGTCTCGCTGATATGGTTCTTGATTTGCCCGGCGGCCAGGGGGGAGACGAGTTTTTGCCGGACTTCATCAATTACTCGATTCACAAGACCCGACCCAAGACCCGAGAAATCCGGCCCAAAATCCGATGTTGGGACTCCCTTAACATCGGATTTTAAATTGTCGGATTTTTCGGGTCTTATGAGGGCGAGGAGGCCTGGTCTTTGGGTGTACTTTAAAGCTAAAATGCCGTCTGTGACCAATTTTTTGTTCTCCCCTTCCAAGGGCATTTGGTCGTAGAGGGTGGCCATGGCGACGAGTTCTAAGAATTTTTCCGGGCGCCAGGTTGGGATAGTTGGGGCGGTTAGGGATATTAAAACCTGGGCCAGCTTATAGGCAACGCCGGCGCAGGCCAAGTGTTTAAAGGGGTAGGGGTCGCTTTTTTGCTTGGGGTCAACAATAATAGAGGCCTGGGGTATTTGGGGCAGGGATTGGTGGTGGTCAACGATGATTACTTCAAAGCCCAGTTTTTTGGCCAGTTCTACTTCTGCCACATTGCCGATGCCGGTGTCTAAGATGATGAGGAGGGCTTTGCTATTATTATTGATATCGGATATCAATAGATTATCTAGAAATTTCAAGGCCTGTTCATTAAGGCCGTAGCCCTCTTTTTCGCGGTCCGGGAAGTAGATGGTTATTTCCGAAAAATCCGACCCAACATCCGATGTTGGGGAATTTTTAACATCGGATGTTGAATCGGATTTTAAATCGCCAGATTTTTCGGGTCTTAAACACTCAATGGTTTCCTGGAAGATGAGAACTGAAGAAACGCCGTCGAGGTCGGCGTCGCCGTATAAGATAACCCTTTCTCCGTCCTTTACTGCTTTCAAGATGCGCTTAGCTGCCTTTGTTAAATTCTTAATTTCTGGCATGTTCTTAATTTTTATTTTTTAATTTGTATTTTTTATTCAATTTTTATTTTTTATTTTTTAAACAAAACTTGCCACACAGCTGTTTAAAAATTAAAAATTACAAATTCAATAAAAATTAAGAAATACAAATTAAAAATTTATTCTTTCAGCGCTTCCAGGCCGGGGAGGGTTTCGCCGCTGAGAAAGGTTAGCATGGCGCCGCCGGCCGTGGAGACGTGGCTGAAGTGCCGCCGCAAGTTGTGTTGGGCCAAGAAGGCATTGGTCTCCCCTCCCCCGACTATGGAGAAAACTTTGCTCATGATAATGGCCTGGGCAATGGCTAAACTGCCTTGGACAAACCTTTCATCTTCAATATAGCCCAAGGGCCCAGACCAGAGAATAGTTTTGGCCCTGCTAATAATCTCGGAGAAAATTTTTATGGTTTCTGGGCCGATGTCAAAAATTGACTCTTCCTTTCTCACGCTGGCCAAAGCACCTGTTCTCAGATAACCCTCCGCTAAGGTTTTAAGCGCAATAAGACCATCAAGGGGCATATGAAGCTTAGGATTGGTATTATGTTTAAACTCAGAGTTTAAACATAGGGCGTTGGCTATTTTGCCGCCCAAGAGGAGGTGGTCGGCCCTTTCCAAAAACCCTTCAATCAGTTTAATTTTGGTGGCCAGTTTGACGCCGCCGATGATAACAACCAGGGGCCTTCTTGGTCTTTCAGTAATTTGCGACAGGACCTTGTGCTCCTGCTGAAGCAAAAGTCCGGCACCGCAGGGCAAAAGTTGGGGCAGACCAACAATAGAAGCATGGGCCCGGTGGCAAACTGAGAAGGCGTCGTTGATGTAAATGTCGCCCAAGGCGGCCAATTGGGAAGCAAACTCCAGGTCGTTTTCTTGCTCTCCTTTGTAGAAGCGCAGGTTTTCCAGAAGGACGATGCCGCCGGGTTTGAGCTTGGCTATTGCTTTTTCTACTTGTTCGCCGAGACAATTCTCCAAGAATTGAATTTTTAAGGGTTTAGTTAAGGGTTTGTTAAGGGTTTTTAGCAATTGTTCCAGACAGAGGGCCACGGGTTTTAGGGTGAACTGTTTAAGACCCGACCTTTCAAAATCCGATGTTAAAGAAGCTCCAACATCGGATTTTAAATCCCCAAGGTCGGGTCTTAAACATCTGGGTCTTCCCAGGTGGCTGAGGAGAATTATTTTGGCGTCTTGTTTGAGCAGGTATTCAATGGTGGGCAGGGCTTGTTTAATGCGAAAGTCATCGGAAATATTACCCTTATTGCCTCGCCCGCCCAACTTTTGCGGAGCAAAAGTTGGGCGGGTAAAGGGCACGTTGAAGTCGCAGCGGACGAGCACGCGCTTATTTTTGAAATTGAAATCCTTAAGGGTTTTGAGCATAAGGGTTGTCTGTTGGAGTTTAACTCCAACAGACCTGTAAGGGTGGGAAAAGGTGCACGTTCCTATTTTTCGACTATTCTTCTAGTTCTTTGATTTTTTCCTGGAGGTCAATGGAGTCGGGGTTAAGCTGGAGGACTCTTTTGAATAGGGTCAGAGCTTCTTCCTTTCTGTCCTGCCGTTCATAGACCAGGGCCAAACTATACAAGGCGTTGGCATAGTCCGGGGCCACACTGACGGCGGCCGTAAAATGCTCCTCGGCTGGCAACAGTTCTTCGCGATTATAATAGATGCGGCCCAGTTCGTATTGCGCCACACTCATCTGCGGCCGCAGCTCAATTGCTTTTTTAAGTTCGGCCAGGGCTTGTTCTTCCTCTTCTCCCAGAGCTAAAGCCAGACCCAGCTGTTGATGAAAAAATGGATTGCCCGGCTCCAATGCCAAACATTTTTCATAGGTCTTGATAACCCATTCATTGCCGCCTGTGACCAAGCCCCGGCTTTGCTCAAAAATCCAAGCCCTTCTCTCGCAAACGGCAACGTTATAGGGCGCCAAGTCAAAGGCGGTTTTGGAATAGTTGACCGCCTGACCCAGAGAAGTTATGGCCAAGGTCTGGTCGCCGGCCTGGGCCGCTTGCAGGGTTTGGCCCAGGGCAACATCGGCCTGCCAGAGAAAATAGCCGGGCTCTCTGGGATTATACTTCAAAGCGGAAGTGAGGTTGTCTCTTTGAAAATGGTAGTCAGCTAAATACAAGCGGCCAATAAAGGAGAGGAAAAAAATGACCAAGACCAAAAAGGCAATAAAGAGAAGAGAAAGCAGAAAGAGCGAGTAGGAAGATTTCTTGAGGGAAAACTGGAGCGGCTTTCCCTTTCTGGGCGTGGAAGAAGCCAGGATGGTGAAAAACAAAAGCCACCAGAAAGGGGTGAAACTCAAATACCAAGAGACGACCAAAAGGCAAAGGAAAAATGGCAACAGCGCACCTTGCAAAAAGACAATGGTCAGGGCTAGAACAATCAGCGCCAGCCAGCTCAAAAAGCAGAGCCAGCCGCCGGTGGCTAAGAGTTCGGCTATTTGGGAGGAGGCCTGGTTAAAACGAAGCTGCCAGAGCAGGCCCTGAGAAAGGGTGACGGGCTTGTAAAGGGAAAAGGCGGTGGTGAAGTTGCCCGGGCCCGTGCCGAAAATGTTTTTGGTGCTGGCGTCCCAGGCGATTCTCAGAGAAACCGTTTGGGACAGGGAAACCTCGGGCGGAAGATTGGCATTGTAGACCAGGGGTGTTTCCAAAAACAAGAAGAAGAGGCCGATGAGCGCCATGATGACGGGCAGGGCTATCCAGTGTTTTTTGAAACCGAGGGGTTGGCTGCGCGCCAGGCACAGGGCGAGCAAAACTAAAGAGCCGACGACCAAGATGAGCCAGCCGATTTTGAAATTGATGAGGGCAATAACCGCAAGAAAAAGGGCCAGGGCGAGAAGATAAGAGATTTTTGAGAGTGGTGATTTAAAATCCGACCCAAAATCCGATGTTGGGCCAACATTCGATGTTGGGGAATTTTTAACATTGGATGTTGAATCGGATTTTGGGTCGGATTTTTCGGGTTTTGAAACATCGGGTCTTAAACGTTCCCCTCCTCTCAAAAGAAACATCTGAGCCAAAACAGCGGCCAGGGCCGCAAAGGCGGCCAAACTGGACTGGCTGCCCAAGGTGTTGAGGATGCCGATTTTCTGTCTGAGGAAAAATAGAGAAACCAAAAAGACAATTGAAACTGCCGCGGCGGACCAGACAACAAAGGATAAAAGTTTCTCTCTTTTTTCAATGACATTGGTGACCAAGAAATAAAAGATGACCAGGAACAAAATGCTCAGCCAATGGAATAAAGAAATATAACGGGCCGGGGAAAAGGCAAAGGCCAGGGTGTAAAAGAGAAAAAAGCCCAGGACAAAATAGTCAAGCGGGGTGCGCCGGAAACGTAATTTAGCGCTTTGGATGGCCTGGGTAAGGAAAAGGGAAAGCGCGGTCAAGCACAAGATGACCATGAGAACCACTTTATTGAAATGCAGGGGCAGGGCAAAGCCGCCAAAGGCGCCGCTCCCCGGGATGAAAAACAGAGGCACAAGGAACACCTCCAAGCACAAAATAATAGTGATGAGTTTGGTTAGATTCATAGTTTTATTTTAATATTTTTATTTTAAAAAAACAACTGTGCACAAACGGACTTGACAAGGTCTCTTGGTTTGCTATACTGATAATAGTTTTACACTACCGGCGGATTACTCCGCCGGGTTTTTATTTCCGCGCAATAATACTTTTTAAATCTTCCAAATAATGAAACTCAACAACCTCCCAATTTTTAACCAAATATTCTTGGGCTTTTTTCCAATTAATAACAAAACCTATATCTTTTTGAGTATAAAAGACATTAGCTCTCGTCAAACCTTTATATATATGTAAGGGCTGCTGCCTCGGTTGGCGGCTGCGCGGATGATTAAAATGCCGATAACAAAAACTACCACGGCGATGGCGATAAACGTTATTTGCCTAATAAAATGTTTGGTAAAGGGTTGCATAAATGCTCTTAAGACAGTGGACGTGCGGGGATTTGCACCCCGAAGACCTTGGATGGCAATCCGGATTCTCGTACTAAATTGAGATCTGCCAAGGCCCCGTATTTGCGGGGTTTTTGTTTGGTATGTCTGTTGGAGTTAAACTCCAACAGACCTCAATCTATTAATAAATCGCTTAATACCTCGTATTTCATTCCTTTTATGGTGTCTCGGGCAAATTGCTTGTAGGCCTCTGGGGTAGGAAAAATTTTTCCCAGAATATCTCTGTCAATTATCAAGGATTTTCGTAAGCCAACAGCATCTCGGTAGCTTGAAAATTGATACTCTTCTACAAACTTGAATGCTTCATCAAGATTCTCAAGCGCCTTTTTGAAACCTCCAGGAAACAGCTCTAACACATTTTTCACTTGGATATAGACACTCAAATATTCCAAATACCTTTGATTATTCTTTAGTGTTCTCCCTTTGTAAGAACCCTGGAAAAGAGTTCCTACTTCTTGGTACTTAAGATTGAAATAGTTTGTAAGACCTGTTCCCAATTTCTGCATAAATTTACTTATCCCGCCTTCTATAATTTCTTTTAATAATAGGTGAAAATGATTTGGTCCAAGGAAATAGCATAAAATTTTTACAAGAGGGTCTTTTTCTGGCCAGTTAGGCGGCCATCCTGCTTCAAAAACTGTGTTTGGTAGTTGGTTGGAGTTTAACTCCAACACCGCTCTTAAAATATTTTGAGATAAATGACTATCATTAAAGAATCGCAATGCCTGCATAACGCGCCATTTGTCTTTTATGTCTCGGACTATATCTGCCTTGCGATTTCCCCGATTATACACATGGACATAACTTCCTACTGTAAATGGTTCTACTCTCATAATTTTAGTGAAGGAAGGCCTGTTGGAGTTAAACTCCAACAGGCTCTTTATTTTATTATCTATTCTGCTGTGGTAGTTGCTATGTCCGTAGGGCATTCGCCCAGGGTTTCGCAGCCATTAGTTAAATTATTATCACAATCAGAAAAACCCTCTGCACAAAGACAGTTTTCATCTATTTCATCGTTGCAGTTGTTGTCAATGCTGTCGCAGATTTCTACGGCTGCGGGGTTGATACTTGGATTGATGTCATCGCAGTCGGTATTATCTGTGGTATAGCCGGCTGGCTGTTCGTCCGCCTCCGCTCCTGCTGGAGCTTCGGCGGACAAGCAGGTGGTGGTGCTGTTTTTCAGGTCGCCAAAGCCGTCGTTGTCTGAATCAAGATAAAAGGTTTGGGTCTCGCAGGGCGGCTCTGGTTCTGTGCTTGTAGAATTTTGGTCATTTGGTGATTGGTTATTGGGATTTGTTTGGTTATTGTTACTTGTTTCTTGGTTATTACCGCCTGCGGCGGTTTCCGTGTCTATGGTCCAGGAAAAAACCGCCGGGGTTTCGTCGTAAAGGCCGGTGGGGCCAACCGCATAGACCTCAAAAAAGTACTCGCCGTCCGTGAGATTGACATAGTTTTTGGGGCTTTCACAGGGCGCAAACCCCTGGTTGTTGATTTGGCATTGGAAGGCGCACTGTTCAAGACCCGACGTTGGGGATTTAACATCCGATGTTGGAACTTCTTTAACATCGGATGTTGAAACGTCGGGTCTTGAACAGGCGTGGAAAACAAAGGCCGCGTTCGTAGAGCTGGTCAGCGCCTCGGGATGGGTGTCAAGTACGGTGTCGGGCCTAGGGTTTTCGGGTTCTGCCTCTTCTGGCGCGGCCGCTGGCGAACTACCTGGCGAACTGCCGGCTGAGGCGGCGATCTGTTGAACAACGGCCTCAGCAATAGTCAACTCAGTGTCCTCTCCCCCAGTTTCTGCTGCCCTATCACCCGACTCCTGATAAACAATCTCTACTGGCTTAACCACTGGCTCATATCCGGGGAGTTCGCGCGTCACAGGATTCAAAACCAAGCCAATCAAGGCAGTATATTTTGTGGTTTCTAAAACTAAACTAACGCCGTTCAACTGCTCCTTTTCCTGAACCTTGCGCAGATAAGCCAATTGAGCGTCAAGCACCTCGCCTAATTCTTCAGCGCAATACAAACCCAAATCAGTGCCTCCCAGCACCTGCTTGTCAACTTTCAAAGTATCAGTAGTAGTCGCCTGCTGCCAAACATCGCCTACAATATCCAAGGTAGAATAAATATAGTCAACATAATACTTTTCCGGGTCTTCGTTCACTGCTGTAATCTGCAGCCCAAAATCAAAATTATCCAAATCAGCGGCCAAAAGAGCGGTATTATCTATCCCCTGCCGTTCAACTACTGCCTCGCCAACAACCGCATCCCGCACTGTTTCCGAAGCCAAAACCGCACTGCCAAAGAGAAAAACCAAAACCAGGCCAATAGTAAAGGCATTGTGGTATTTTACGAATTGTATAATTTTTTTGAACATGTTTTTTAGTTAAAAGTTCAAAGTGCAAAATTCAAAGTTGAGTTTAATTTTATCCATAAAAGGAAATCATATGTCTTTTGAAAAACTTTTAAATCATATAACATTTTGATTTCTGATTTTCAGAAAATAGATTTTAGATTAAATTTAAACCCCTTCAGCGAGAGCAGCGAAAGCCAAGGGCAGTGTGAACGTCGTCGGACGGCGCGTAGGTCAAGTCCAGGGAAAACACTCCAGCGTAAGACGTGATGCTCCAATAGCCGCCGCGTTTGAAGGCGCGGACAGAGCCGTAAGTGTCGCCGGCGTCTGTGTATATTCTGCCAATGCCGTTGTTGGTTGCGGTCCAGCCGTCGTCCGGGGGTTTGATATAATCAATGCCTTTGTATCGGACAACCGAGGTGTAATCCAGCCATTCAGATTTCGGTGCCCAGGCAATCCAAGACCAGGTGGTAGTGGCAGTGGTGATAGCGGTGCTGGTGGTATTGTAAATTGTCAGGGTTATGGCGCCTGTGTTCGCGGTCGCGCCTTCTAATACTAATCCATCCTCCAAAACATTTGGCGCTGAAACAAAAACATGGGCCTCGCTGGTAATGCCGGAAGCAGTGCAGGTGCTGGTAGCAATAACATAAGAACCAATTGAATCGCTGCTGGGGTCGCCCGGCCCCCCAGCAGAAAACGAACAGGTGCCGGTTTTCATAGAATTAGTGCCCTCTGGCATATCATCAATTGTCATAATGGCATCTGTCCATTCCCAGGCATTGCCTGAGAAATCCCAGAGAACATTGCCATTGCTCAAAATATGGGTTCTTAGCTGAGAGTCGTTTCCGCCGCCGGCTGACCAGGTGCCTGCCCAGGCCTGGGCAGTGTTGCAAAAACCCTTTTCATTGTCGTCAACAGAGCCGTCAGCATCGGAGGGCAGCCCTCTCACTTCACAGGTAGTGCTGGTAGCATTGTCCGTGTGTTCTAAACTGACATCCAAGTTGCAGCCGCTGGTTGCCGGGTCTGCGCCGGCGGTTGAAGTTGCCGCTTTAGTCATATTTGCCTCAACCCAGGACTCATCGTCTGTCATACCTCCTGCTAATTGGGGGCCGCTGGTGTCTTTATCCAGGTCGTTTATGGCAGTGGCGGCAATGTTTTCAACAATGGTCATCCATTCTGACTCGCTGATTAAATGATAACCCTCGCCCAAGGACGCGCATTCGGCGCGCGCGTTTTCCTGGGAGATGCTCACCCACGGGTCAACAGTGGGGTCTGTGGAGTCAGGGTCTCCCCCGCTGTCTCTGGCTTCGTATTTCATTACGCAGAACCCGGGCATTGTGCCGAACTTGGCAGAGCCGGGCACCCAGACATAGCCGCTGGGGCAATTCTTCTTAAACTCGCCCATATTACTGCCGGACGCGTCAACAAAGATATCGCCCTCAACAACTAAGTTGCCTGTGCCGGAAATAGTTATAGTCGGGCAGGCGCCGCCGGAGCATATTTTGAAGTTGTCATCAGGAATGGTTATGGTGTCGCCAGAAACAGTAATAGTAAGGTTGCCTAAGATATCAACCTCAAAAGTAGTGGTTGCCGAACCAGCAACATTGATAAGACCTAACTGGGGGTTGGAACTATCTAAAATATCTAATTTATATTTGGGGTTGAGCGTGCCAATGCCGACCCGGCCGCTGCTGTCAACATACAAGGCCTCAGTGGTTGAGGTGGCAATGCGCAATAAGGCGGCACTGCCCCAAGCCGAAGAAGGATGAATGTGCAATAGCGCGCTGGGCGTGGTCGTGGCTATGCCAACTCTTCCATTATACGAATCAACATACAACACAGGTGTGTTCATATCCGTGGTTGTGCCCAGAGCTACATTGCCCCAGACATCAAGTTTGCTCCTCGGGCTGGTGGTGGCTATGCCCACATTGCCTCCAGCATCAACAAATAACTGGGTTGAAGTAGAACCTACTGTGAAATCACCCATAAAGGTTGAAGAAGCGGTTACCACTCCACCGGCCAGAGGAAAGTAAGTGGTGCTGGCATTAGCCCAAGAGAGA
>JAUWAW010000018.1 GCA_030601865.1 Candidatus Nealsoniibacteriota bacterium
TACAATAACCAAACAAACTTCAATAACCAATAATCAATAACCAAACCGTTTGGTTATTGGTGTTTGATGATTGGTTATTGTTTGGTGTTTGTTTCTTGGTGATTGTATCTTGATAACATTGTTTCTTGTATCTTGGTTATTTCTCCAAGGATTCTTTCAACGTCTCTCTTAAGTCCTTTATATTAACTTCTTTTCTCTCTCTTTTTCTTTTCTGAAAGGGCTGTGCCCCTCTTTTTGCCGCTTCTTTCAAAGAAATTGCTACAGGCACTTCCCTTTCTACTTCGGTTGATTCAGGAGTTCTCCTGCTTCTTGCTTCCCGGCGTGGCAATAGTTGGATTCCACGCGGGCTGGCTTCTTCTTTCTTGGTGCCAATGCCTAATTTTTCCAATTCGGGCAAATGTTCTATTTTTGGGGGCCGTGGCCGGCTTGGCCTCAAAGAAGGCGCAGCAATTCTGCCTTTTTCTATTTTCCGGCGGCAGGACTTACAATAAATTGGCCGCGATTCATCGGGCTTGAAAACCACCTTTGTTGGTTTGTGACATATAGAGCATACAGCATCGTATAAACCAGAGGGGCTTGGTTCGGGTTCTGCTGCGGATAGTTCCATAATTCCTGACCAGCGGGCAATTTTTTCTTCAACAATTTTTCTGGGGAGAGCATATTTTTCCCTAGAAACACTGATTATTTTCTCACGAGAACCCTTGACCGTACTCATCTCCATTGGCGGTAGGGTTTGGGCGGAAAACGGCCGGCTGGTAATTCCATCAATCATCAACCGCAAATAAATGTGGAAATTGGGCAGATTAACCAAATCTAAAACAGTGAACTCAGGAATGAATTCTTGCTCCAGGAATTCAGCATCACCAGCTCCCACCCGAAAAATGATCAAGCTGCCAACATTGCCAAAAATCGCATCCCTCACCTTGGTCGTTGTTTCAGTTAACAGCTGTCCAATATATTGATGAGCAATAACTAAGTTTAAGCGGAATTTGCGCGCCTCTGAAAGCACATTGGCAAATGACTCGGTGACAAAGTTTTGAAATTCGTCAACGTACAAATAGAAGTCCCGTCTTTTTTCCTCGGCAATGCGCACCCTTTCCATGGTAGCCAGTTGGATTTTGGTAATGAGCATACCCCCTAAAAGCGCTGAGTTATCTTCACCAACTCTACCTTTGGAAAGGTTAACTAGGAGAATTTTACCAGTATCCATTATTTCAGGAATGTTGAGCGTACTTTTTGACTGGCCGACAATATTGCGGACCAAAGAAGTGTTTAAAAACTGGCCCACTTTGTTTTGGATAGGGGCAATGGCTTCGTTGCGGAACTGAGGCGTCCAAACAGCATATTCATTAACCCAAAATGATTTGACTACCGGGTCCTTTAGATTATTAACAAGTTTTTGGCGATAGTCCTTATCAACCAAAAGCCGGTTAATGCCTAAAAGAGTGGTACCCGGTGTATCCACCAGAGATAAAATGCAGTTGTGTAAGATATATTCCATTCTGGCTGACCAAACATTAGCCCAAATCTTGGTAAAAACGCCCATTAAGCTTGAGGCAACCAAATGTTTATACTTTGGATCCGGCACTTCTAAAGCATTAAAGCCGACCGGAAAATCCATATCCGCTGGGTTGAAATAAACCACATCATTTGTTCTTTTGGAAGGTATTTTGTCTAAAACCTCTTCAACAAATTCACCATGTGGGTCAATAATAGCCAGGCCCTCGCCATTCTGGACGTCCTGGAGAGCCATATTTTTCAGAAGGGCGGTTTTACCCACGCCGGTTTTCCCAATAACATACAGATGCTGACGTCGGTCAGCTCTTTTAATGCCAAATGTTTTGTCCTCCCTCCTGAAATTGGTTTTAGCAAAAAATGTAATATCCTTGGGCATAGAGTTTAATTTTCAATTTACAATTTTCAAATCCCAATGAAATCTCAATTTTCAATGATTTAATTTTCAAACAATATTTAACAAGGTTTGAAAATTGAAAATTAGGTCATTGCTGGACGCTGCGAAGCAGTGGACTCCCCGTAGGGTTGCAATTCATTGTAAATTGGTACTTGAAAATTGAAAATTTTACTATTCAACGGGCAGCTCTGGCGGTGGCCCGCCTTTTTTGGCTTCAATGGGCTTGAGGGCCGCCACAACCCCTGTGCTCACTCTTGCTGGAAAGTGATAAAGAGTGGCTAACTCTTCAGTGTTTAAAACCATTGAACCCTTGGCTTTACGCCACTTAAAACGGAAATGGGCTTTGTTTTCCAATCTTGGAAATAGAGTAGGCAGCCGCCTGACATATTTATCAAAAATCTTGGTCTTCCTCACTTGAAGCCGACGTTGTCTAAACCAATAATGAATTCTTGTCCTGGTAAGTCCCCAGAACCTAATCGCATTCATATCTTCAGTGGCAAACTGGTTAAGATAAGACCTTATAATCTTATGACGAGAAACATAAGCATCTCTTTTGTAAAGATAAATGATTCTCATCCAAACCAGAAAGCCCCTCTTAGAAATCTTGGTCTGAACAGCAGTCAAAAGCTGTCTTTCTTTTGGGCTGATAAGCAGTTCTTTGGCCTCTTCCTCCTCAGAAACGCCCCTAGGCAGGGCTCTTTCTTTTGCTTTTTTTTCTTCTTCGGTCTCTGCGCCGCCGCCCAATTTAGCCAGTTCACCGGCAACAGCGCCTACTAACGATTCCGGCTTGGACCGCTTGGGTCTTCGAGCAATCTTATTGGCTACATCTTCACCCTCAGTTATCCAGGGAATATCTGAATCAAGAATGGGCGCAGTAATCATTTGAAACCAAAACTGCTGTCCCGGGTCAAGCCGACTCATTTCTTCCAACAAAGAATCCAATGGGTCAATTCGCTTCTCTTCTTTGGGCACATCCGGCTTCTCTTCCCAAAACTGGCTGTAGGTTTTAATAGGATAGGGGTCTTCCCTGACAAACCGATAGTCCTCCCCGTAAAGGTCCCAATCTTTATTGGGAATATCCTGTGGCACTTTTTTAGTATAATCCTCAACCACAGAAATCTCTATTTCTGGAAAATGACCGTAAATAGCTGACTCAACCACATTGCGCCATTGCTGCTGGATTCTTAGATAAAAATGGATTTGCCCTTCAATACTAACTATCTCCCAAGACATCCAATAGGGATACTTGGGAAGTTCTCCCTCGCACCATCTCTCTCTCCAATTAGCCCCGTCGTAAAGTCCCCATAAAATAGCATAAACATCCTCCATTGCCTTGAACGGTTTCAAAATCTCCTTGGGCGGTTTAATTTCAAGCATAATCCATTTAGATTTTGGGTAATAAATCTCCCATCTAATCCAATACAGATAAAGAGATTTGAAAGGCAAAATAAGCATGACTGGAGCGATAAGCCACCACCAGGCCTTCAAGATTTGCCAGGTATAAGATAGAACTAAAGTTTCCATAATTACGGACTAAGCCATTTAATAACCTCTGGTACGTACTTAGTAAGAATAGAAATCAGGGCTACCAATAAAAACCCTGATGCGAAGAATAAAAAGCCATAGAGAAAACTAAGCATAAAGGCTATCTGGACCCTCTTTGCCTTAGTATGCCCGTTTGCCCACTTGAAACAAAGAGAAAAGAAAACAGCAAAAAAAACAGCGGTTAATACGAGTATAATTTTAACACCGATGTTAAATATTACCATGGTACCTCCCTTGAGAATCTCGTGAGAAATATTGTTTATTATTCAAATTCAATAAAATCGTATTCGGTTTAACAAATCTTTGTTCTAAAACCTTTTCAACAATCTCTTGTTTGGGCAAGGGCTTCTTAGCTTGTTTGAGAATCTTTAAAATAACATCTTTGACCTGACCCGGCTCATAGCCCCTTTCTTTGAGAGCATAAAGACCCCGACCAACTAAAACAAATCTGGGGTCTTTAATTAGTTCATTGTGAGCAGTGCGAGCCAAGGTCTTTTTTTCTCCTCTTTCCTCCATTTTATCAATAAGAGAAGCTACTTCAGTAAAGTGGAGAGGACGATTTTGTTCTTTGAGAACCAAATAGGCCCTGTCTTTTACCCCTCTGGGGCTAATTTCCGGCCAATCCTTTAAGCCAAAAAGACCCCCTGTCCCCTGTTTTATTTTCTTGGAAATCTCAAGATAAGAAAACAAGGCTTGAGAGGGCAAATCTTTTCTTAATGAAATTATTTCTTTAGAAGATAAAAGTTTTTCTCCTTGCTCAAATTCCTCAATAAAGGTGTTAATAAAGTCTTGGGCAAAATTTAGAGAATTATTGTCAAGAGCCCACAAAGAGTAAAGGTCTTCTGTTTCGCTGTATCTTTCAAAATCCTGGCCTAAACTCAATAAAAAGAAAATATGGTTTTGAAATTTTGCCGGACCGGCCAAATCAAAAAGGGAATCCTCTCTTCTCAGGTCCCCGCTACCTTTAAGAAGGTCAAGTAAATATTGAAATGGCTCTTGGCATTGAGCTGTTTTTGCTTTCAATTTTGAAAGCCCATCTGTCTCAATCTGACGCACTCTTTCTCTGGTAATACCATAATTTTTGCCAATGGTTTCCAGGGTTGCCCTTTGACTTGTTTTCAAGCCAAACCTCCGCTTCAAAACATCTTTTGTCCTCTCCGGCAAATCCTTAAGCATTTCCTGACAAATTTTTTGATAATTAAAATCCATTCTTCTATTTAAGCACAAACACTTATCCCCTGTCAAGTCTTAACGAAAAAACACGGGTCCAACCCGTGCATTCTATTCCATTGCCAGCCAATCTTTTTTGTCAATCCCTGCCTGACGCAAAATTTCACTCACTAAGCCAGCACTAATTTCGCCTTTGTGTTTATGAGGGATACGAACCTTAAGTGGCCCTTTCTTCATAAACAAATGCTTGCCCCCGCTATAAGGCCCTTCAAAACCTAATTTTCGGAAACTCTGAAGTAATTTTTGCCAAGAGATGTTTCTAGGCATATTAAGACACAGACGCTACGGGGGTTTTAACTGTTCTTTCAATTTTTATTGAAAATCTCTTTACTGACAAGCCAGGGATTCTATCGCCATCCCTCAGTTTCAAAACCAACCACCCTTCTAAAACTTCGCGTAGTGTCTCACGGCACTTTTCCAGAGCTTTCTCTGATGCCCAAACTCCTCTAAGTCCTGGAATTTCTCCAAAATAATTACCATCATTAAGAATTTTATATTGCGCCTGATTTAATTTTTGTGAAATATATTCTGTAAGCATATTATCTAATTTTACCAAAACAAAAAGAAATGTCAAATTCGTCTTCGCCATTTGAGATAGGTGACAAGCACTGGGCTGGTGAGAAAAATTGAAGAATAGGTGCCGGCGAGGATGCCCATTATTAGGGCTAAAGAGAAGTATCTTAAGGTTTCGCCGCCAAGAAAGAAAATGGCAAACAGGGCAAATAAAGTAGTCAAAGAGGTATTGATGGAACGGGTTAAAGTTTGATTAAGCGACTGATTAACTGTTTCTTCAAAAGAATCGCCAGTTCCTCTGATAAGGTTTTCCCTTATTCTGTCAAAAACCACCACAGTGTTGTTAATAGAATAACCCAGCACCGTAAGTAAACCGATAATTAGCGGAATAGAAATCTCTACTCCATAGAATTTTCCCAAAACAGCAAAAACTCCCAAAGGTATTAAAATATCATGGAAAAGAGCTAATAAGCTAACCAACCCATACTGCCAGGAGCGGCAAGGTCGGGAAACTCGGCGGAAAGCAAAAGCAATATAGGAAATGATTAACAACAACGATAGAATTATCAGGATTTTTGTTTTTTGCTTCAGTTCCCGACCAATAACCGGTCCAATTGACTCAAACCGTTTTTCTTCCCCTTGAATTTTTTGCAAAATTTGCTGATGAGTATCCTCTGGAATATCTTTGAGTTTCAAAATCAGTCCCCTTTCCCCTGTTGGTTGAATTTGTACTGGGCCCAAATCAAGCTCTTCAAGCTGGGTTTTTATGTCAGCAATAGAAGGCCTCGCCTCTTTGTACTCCACCTCCAGAATACTCCCGCCAGTGAAATCAATACCCGGCTTGAGACCGAAAATAACCAGACAGACAATGCTGGCAACGATTAAAATTGCAGAGAAAGAAAAATATATTTTACGATGTTTTAAAAAATCAATCATTTCAATCACCAAGATACAAGAAACAATGTTATCAAGATACAATCACCAAGAAACAAACACCAAACAATAACCAATCATCAAACACCAATAACCAAACGGTTTGGTTATTGATTATTGGTTATTGAAGTTTGTTTGGTTATTGTATCTTGTTTCTTGGTTATT
>JAUWAW010000020.1 GCA_030601865.1 Candidatus Nealsoniibacteriota bacterium
AAAAATTCCAAAAGTATGCTGCTATGTAGCAGCATACTTTTGGCCTAAATTATAGTTTAAAGAATTTAGTCGCCTTTGAGCTTTAAGTTTTTCGCTGATAGAAATTTTGCTTTTTTTAATGCCGCGCTCCATAATTTCTAACAATTCATTATACGTATCTTTTCGCACAAAAAATGGTGTGCCGTCTTTACCCCCCACTGTGAACGAATACCTTGCCGGGTCTTCGTAGGACGGCTTGGCGCCGTAGATTAGTTCAGAAACTAAAGAAAGCGCGCGAATTGTCTTTGGCCCCACTCCCTTAGTAGCCAAAAGTTGTTCAAAGTTTTTTGGCTCCTGGGACTTGGCAAAAAAGATGGTTTTTTCAAGCCGTTTTAAGTCAAACTTCTCCTGCACTACCGGGTGCCAGTGAAACTCAACATCTCGCAGTTCCATTTCCGTAAACCCAGGAATTCTTTTCTGTTTCATTAAAGAACCAATATCCTTCAAAAATGTTTTAGGTTTTTCTGTAACCAAGCCAGTAGAAATTTTTTTATTTTCTCTGCTTTCTTTGGCAGTTAAGTTTAGGGGTTTAACTCGGGCGCCGGAAATAATTCCCGAATGCGGCTCTTCAACAAAATCTTTGACATTTGAAGATAACCAATGATAACGTCTTGCTTTTTGAATGCCTGTATCCATCCCCTGTTGAACTACTACCCATTGGCCAGATTTTGAGAAAATCAAATTGTGTGCGTAAATCTGGAAATTATCTTGAATCAAATTTGAATCTACCTTGGCTGACATTTTGCTGCTATAAACCAACTTATCAATTCTTTCCATTGGAAAACCCAAAAACTCTCCCCATTCCTGAATTTGGGCTGGAGTTTTCCTTGAAGTTTTACCTTTGCCCCCGCAAATAAAAATACCCAGTTCATTATTTAAACCCCGCAATCCTTCCTTCAAGGCCCCCATAGTAGTAGTGGTTAAACCGCTGGAATTATAATCAAAGCCAATCACACAGCCAAGTGATTGAAACCAAATCGGGTCGGATAATCTTTTTAAAATTTCCTCTGGTCCAAACTCTTCCCGGATAGCCAACATTATACCCCGAGACAACCGCTTCATTCTCTCAAACAGCCATTTGGGGCACCTTCCATAATCCAATGGAACTGTAGCAACTCCTGTTCTCATATTACTCTATCCTACCAAAAAACCGGCCTTTCAGCCAGCACAAAATGTTTAACATCGTAAGTTAAACATTTTATTCAGTTCTTGAGATACGGGTAAAGCCGGAACAAGGCACGATTTCAATGCCTTGTTTCTCCAGTTCGTCTAAGAATAGATTGACGCCTAAAGAATCAGAAGACATATGCCCGGCGATAACAATATTGACATTCGCTGCCTCGGCCTCTTTCCTATGTTCTTCTTTCATATGCATGCCGATAATAGTACCAATGCCGGCTTGGGCCATTTTCTCATAAATTTTTGGAGTGGGAGAAGTACCTCCAGTAAGTTCAGTTAAAGCAATCTTGCCGCATCTGTTTTCTTTGTTGCCAACAAAAATCTTAGGACCCGCACCAATCTTTATGGCCTCTTTATACTCTGGAACTTCCCTCAACAGTTCCATTAAGTCACCGATTGTATCTAGGTCTTTATTCTTCAGTTTTTCATTCAAAAACTTTGCTGCTAAATTATCGCAAGCCGTATGCAAACAAATTAAATTAAAACCTAAAAGTTTGGCTGTATCTACTGTTCTCTGATGGTTTTCAGCATTTATGCCTCGGGCAACCTCTGAAATCCTTTCTTTCATCAGACCTTCAGCCACATTGATAGGTACACCATACTGATTCAGAATATCGCTTTGCAAAACCATTACATCAGCCAAGTTAGCTAAGCCCTTGCCCAAAGGATGGTGGGAAATAATCAGGTCCACATCGCCTAGTTCCTTAGCCAATAAAATTTCAGCTGGCGCAATATCAATGCCCACTAGAACTTTTTTGACATCTTTGTCGTCTGAAATATTTAAGATTCTTGAATCCAGATAAGGATTCTTTAAGGTCTCTATGTCAAAATCTTCCTTTTCTTTTGGAGAAAGTTTTTCATATTTCTTTCTCTTTCTTTGCAAAAACTTCTCCACTCCTTCTCTACTCCTAAAATCCGCCTCCACGCCCATTTTAATTGCCAAATTGTAGATATCTTGAATTTTCATAGCGAATTTACTTTAACACACCTTTTCTCTTTTGACAAGAAATCAAACTTTATTATTAAAGAATCTTTCGGAAGTATCTCTTTTATCCTATCTGCCCATTCTATGGCAACGATGTTTTTGGGCTCGGCAATAATCTTTTCAAAGCCCAAATCTAAGATTGCTTTTGGGTTTTTGACTCTGTAACAATCAATGTGATAAAAATTGTTGAATCGTTTCATCAAAACAAAAGTGGGACTTAAAATCTTCTCTTTTATTCCCAAGCCCTTGGCAAAGCCCTGCAAAAACGTAGTTTTTCCTCCGCCTAAGTCCCCTTCCAAAGCGATAACAAAAGCTTGCCCTGAGCGAAGTCGAAGAGCTTGCCCTGAGCGAAGTCGAAGGGCCTTTTTCCTCAAAGGCCGTTTTAAAATCTCTTTGGCCAAATTCTCTCCCAATTTTTTGGTCTGGCTGGGGCTGGTTGTAAGATATTTAGCTTGCATTATTTTTGAGAATGGATTAGAGTATAATAACATGGAACAGGTTTCAAAAAAAATGGTTCGGCAAGCTCACCATCCTGAGCCTAGTCGAAGGATTACCGGTGAAATTGAAATCATTCCCCCTGCCTGGAAAGCAATTCAAAAAGAAATAAAAAATGTTCCTGATTTTAAAAAGAAAGTTGAGAACTCTTTGGAAAAGACCGTAACCGAGCTGGTAGCACTTATCTTGGAAGGAGCCATAAAGTTAGACGCCTCGGATATCCATATTGAGCCAGAAGAAACGCAAGCCAAAATGCGAACCAGAATTGATGGAATTTTACAAGATGTGCTGGTCTTCAATTTAGAAACATACCAGACGGTTCTTTCCCGGATTAAACTTGTTTCGGGTATTAAACTGAATATTACTGACCGACCTCAGGATGGTCGGTTTTCTGTTTTTATGGAAAAAACAATGATTGAACTCAGAGTCTCAACCCTGCCAGCTGAATACGGTGAATCAATTGTTTTGAGAATCTTAAACCCGAAATCGTTAATTGAAATGGAGGCTCTTGGTTTAAGAAAGGATTTATTAGATGTCATGACAAAAGAAATAAAAAGGCCCAATGGCATACTCATTGTTACCGGACCTACTGGCTGTGGAAAAACCACCACCCTCTATGCTCTTTTAAAAAAGATTCAAAGACCCGAGCTTAAAATCATTACTATTGAGGACCCCATTGAGTATCATTTAAAAGGCATTTCTCAGACCCAGATTAATAAGGCCAAAGGATATGATTTTGCCTCAGGTCTTAAATCCATTATGAGGCAGGACCCGGATGTTGTCCTGGTCGGAGAAATCAGAGATACAGAAACTGCCAAGACGGCTCTTCAAGCTGCTTTAACCGGACACTTAGTTTTATCAACTGTGCACACTAATGATGCAGCCGGTACCGTAGCAAGATTAGTCACTCTGGAAGCCAAACCTTCTAATATTGGGCCGGCCTTAAATATAGCCATTGCTCAAAGATTGGTCAGAAAAGTTTGTCAAGAATGCTCGGAAATGAAAACAGCACCAGCTCCGATTCTAAAAAAAATAAAAAGCGGATTAAGAGGCATCTCTAAAAGTGTTAAAATTCCATCCCTGAAAGCAGGATTGAAGATTCCTCAAATTAAGGGTTGTAAAAATTGTAATTTTACCGGCTACCGAGGCAGAGTCGGTCTTTTTGAGACATTTTTGGTTGATGATGAAATGGAAAAATTTATTTTAAAATCTCCATCAATCGCTGAATTAAGGAATTTAGCTGTAAAAAAACGGATGATCCCGATATATCAGGATGGTTTGATAAAAGTTTTAGAGGGGATAACCACCATTGAGGAAGTAGAAAGAGTGACCGGAGAACAAAATTAGCCCGAAGCTGGGGGCAATTAAGTATTAGGAACTCAAAGTTTAAAATTTTTCCGAGGAGTAATCTCGCCAAAGCCAGATTATCCGGCTAAGAAAAACTCCAATACCCCCAGCTTCGGGCTAATTTTACAATTTAACTATATATTCTAAAACATTATGGAGAATTTGTCAAGAGATAATACGGCTATGTCCCCAAAATGCCAGGAAGAAGATACGGTTTTGGATTTAACCTTAAGGCCAAAAACCTGGCAGGACTATGTGGGTCAAGAGAAGATTAAACAGAACCTCAAAATTATTATTGAAGCAGCCAAAAAAAGGGGTCAGACACCTGACCACCTGCTTTTTTATGGAAATTCTGGACTCGGAAAGACCACAATTGCCCATCTCATTGCTCAAGAAATGGACAGCAATATCCGGGTCATATCTGGCCCAGCTATTGAAAAAGCCGGTGATTTGGCAGCGATTTTAACTAACTTATCCGAGGGAGATGTCTTATTTTTGGACGAATGTCATCGCATCAACAAAATTTGTGAAGAGTACCTTTACTCAGCCATGGAGGATTTTAAATTAAATATTATTATGGGCAGAGGGCCTATGGCTAGAACCTTGGAACTTAAAATTCCTCCCTTTACCTTGATTGGCGCCACCACTCGTATTGCTCTGCTTTCCTCTCCCCTGAGAAACCGGTTTGGAGCTACTTTCCAGCTTAATTTTTATGAGACCTCAGATATTGAAAAAATCATTGAAAGGTCCTCCCGTATCTTAGGCATAGAAACAGAATCAGAAGCTGTTAAAATTATTGCTCAGCGCTCCCGTTTCACTCCCCGGGTGGCTAATCGCCTCCTTAAAAGAGTGAGGGATTTTGCTGAGATAGAAGGCAAGGGAGTGATTACCAAGGCAATTGCCAAAAAGGCCTTGGGATTTTTAGAGATTGATAAGCTCGGGCTTGAGTTTGGCGACAGAAGAATTTTACAAGCGATTATTAAAAAATTTGAAGGGGGTCCGGTTGGCCTTCAGGCCTTAGCGGCTGTTACCTCCGAAGAAGAAGACACCATCTTAGATATCTATGAGCCCTATCTCATGCAACTGGGCTTTATTGAAAGAACTCCGCGGGGCAGAATGGCCACCAAGCTTGCCTATCAACATTTAGGTCTAAAACACAAAGGCCCCCAAAGCATGCTTCTGTGAAATCGATTATGTTTAAAACAAATATCACAATTTCTCTCGTATTAATTGGGCTATTGGCAACAAATTTCGCTTCAGCCAGTGTTGTTATCAATGAAATCGCCTGGATGGGAACCGAAGTTTCTCCAAATGATGAATGGATTGAGCTTTATAATAACAGCTCTACCACAGTAAATCTTGAGGGGTGGGTCCTGAAAGCAGCTGATGGCAGTCCAGAAATCCATTTAGCAGGAAGTGTTCTCGCTAATGATTTTTATTTATTGGAAAGAACTGACGACAATACTCTTCCTTATATTACAGCTGACCAAATTTACACCGGCACCTTAAAAA
>JAUWAW010000019.1 GCA_030601865.1 Candidatus Nealsoniibacteriota bacterium
CCAACCGTGGCCAAAGATAAAGAGTAGGTGCCGGGCAAGAAATGAAAAAAAGGTTTTTTTTCAATGGGGTCAATATGCAAAGCGCAAGCTCGGCCATAAACCAAAGAATAAAGTTCGCCCTCTTTATTTTGCCGCACACCACATTTACCTTTCTTGCCATTTTCAATAACACAATAATGTGCACAGGTTTGACACTGCACTTTTTTACTTGGTAGTTTTTTGTAGAGATAAACTTCTTTCATCACTTTTATTTTAGTTTAATTTGTGATATTATTCAATTAGTATGCCTCATCGAATTTTTATTGCCATTAATTTACCAGAGGAGGTTAAGGGAGAGTTAGGGAAGTTAGGAGATTTAGGGGGGTTGGGAGAAGCGGTCAAATGGGTGAAAAAGGACAATTTGCATCTGACTTTACTTTTTATTGGGTATGTGAGAGATGAAGAGATTCCTCAGATTTGCCAGATTGTTAAAGAAACAGCTCAAGGGCTGAAACCCTTTTCTTTGAAGTTTGAAAGAGTTTGTTATGGACCTCCCAAGAAAATGCCTCCCAGATTAATTTGGCTTGACTTAGAGAAAAAACCAGAATTGGTGCAATTTGCCGAGAAGTTAAAAAAAGAAATGGCTCAAGCCGACATTTTAAGAAAAGTTGAGAACAGGGAGTTTTCTCCTCATATAACTTTGGGCAGAATCAGGACTTGGCAATGGAGAAGGATTGAGCCAGAAGAAAGGCCAGATATTGAGAGAGAACTTGATTTGCAATTTGAGGTTTCTTCGATTGAGATAATGGAGAGCGTATTGAAAAGAACTGGTCCTGAATATACAATTTTGGAATCAGTAAAATTTGTATGAAAATTCATTTCATCGGTATTGGCGGGATTGGGGTTTCAGCTTTGGCGCAGTATTATTTGGCTAAAGGCCATCAAGTGAGTGGCTCGGATTTGGTTGCTTCAGAGATGACCGATTTGCTTAAAACATTGGGAGCTAAAGTTTATATTGGTGCCCACCAAAGAAAGTGTTTAACACGAAATGTTAAACAAGTGGTTTATAGTCCGGCGGTGAAAAAAAATAACCCAGAGCTTAGAGAGGCTGAGAAGAGGGAACTTAAAATTCAAAGTTATCCTGAGGCTTTGGGAGAGTTGACTAAGAAATATTTTACTATTGCTGTTTGTGGCACCCATGGTAAAAGCACTACAGCTAGCATGGTTGCTTTAATTTTGATTAAAGCAGGTCTCGACCCCACCGTAATTATTGGAACGAAACTTAAGGAATTTGTCAATGACACATTTTCTACGGCCGTAGAAAATGTACTACAAAAAAAGGGGAGTAATTTTTGGATGGGTAAAAGAAATTCCGTAGATAATAGAAAATATTTGGTGATTGAGGCGGATGAGTGGGGCGCGAGTTTTTTAAATTACTGGCCCAGAGTTATTGTTTTGACCAACATTGAAAAAGAACACATGGATTATTATAAAGATATGAAGCATGTTTTAAACACCTATAAAGAATTTTTGTTACATTTAGAAGGTCCAAAAGGCAGGATAATTGCCAATCAAGATGATAAACAGGTATATCGGATAGCAAAAGAGGTTCAAAAGGAGTATCCCATTGAGGTTGATTGGTATTCCTTAAGGCAAAAAGAAAAGCAAAAAATGCAAAAAATCTTAAAAATTCCTGGTAATTATAATATTGCCAATGCCTTAGCAGGTCTATCTGCTATCCGGTACATGGGAGTTCCCGATAAAATTGCCTATGAAGCGCTTTCTGAATACCAAGGTTCTTGGCGCCGTTTTGAAACTAAAATGTTTCAGATGCAACCCTCCGGGGAGTCCGCTTTGCGTCCAGCAGGTTTCAGGTTTCAGGTGATAAGTGATTATGCGCATCATCCGACTGAGATTGAGGCGTGTTTAGGGGCGGTGCGGGAGAAATGGCCTGAAAAAGAGGTTTGGCTGGTTTTTCAACCCCATCAATACCAAAGAACCTTTTATTTATTTAATGATTTTGTTAAAATCTTTAAAAAGGCCTCAGTTAATAAGGCAATTATTACTGATATTTATGATGTGGCTGGAAGAGAAAACAAAGGAATAAAGGGAAAAATAAGCGCCAAAAAATTAGTTGAGGCCATTGGAAAAAAAGAGGTAATTTACCTTAAAAAGGATAAAATTAGCCCCTATTTAAGGCAAAATTTGCAAGGTAAAGAAATAATAGTTATAATGGGAGCAGGTGATATTTATAAATTAATTAACAAAAATTAACAAAGGTCGAAAAAATTGGGGTAATCTTTTCTAAAATTATGTATTATATCTGGATAATTGTGGCAGTGGTAGTCGTGGGGGTCATTGTTTATCTTATTAGCCGGAAAAAGAAGCCGTCTTTGCCGGCAAAACCAGAAGAAAGTCCGCCAACTCCTCCAACTCCACCTACTTCGTCGCCTCCTGCTGCTTAATTTGACGCTAAAAACCGCTCTTTAGGGCGGTTTTTAGTTATCCACAGATTTATAGCTGACACTATCCCTAATAAATGTTGTCATTCTGAGCCCCCCACCACCCCCACCAGGATGCTGAAGGGGGGCTGGTGGGGGGCGAAATCCCGTAGCCACTTTTACAAATTTCCCCAACGGTCGTTTGGAAAATTTGTAATAACGTCTCGATTCCTTGACGAGACGTTATTGTCTTTGCAAAACAAAGAAAGATTTGCCAAACTATTTGTAAAACAAAAAAGATGTGCTAAAATGACACATAAGCTAACTATCTTATGTGTCATTTATTCTATGCCCAAGCCCAACATTGAAAAACTACTCCTAGAGAAAAGAAAAGTTATTGATAAATTGATAGAACAGTATCTGCCCCGACGTATGAGCAAGAAATACCTTGATTTTTTAATTGGTAAGGACACTAACTACAATCAAAAAGTGCTCAAACTAACCATTGCCGACCCTCTTTGGAATTTTCTGGATAGGGGAGGCAAGCGCTGGCGGCCAGTGCTTTTCTTGCTCATCTTAGAGGCCTTTGGCAACACGATGAGAAAAGCCAAAGATTTCCTAATTATTCCAGAACTGATTCATAATGGGACCCTTATAGCCGATGATTTGGAAGACAGCTCAGAACTAAGAAGAGGCGAGCGCTGTCTACATCATCTTTTTGGCCAGGATGTAGCTCTCAATGCGGGCAACCTGGCCTATTTTTTACCCCTCAAGGTCTTTTTCAAAAAGCAAGGCAGCTTTCCCCCCGAGGTTTTTCAAAAGGCCTACCAAACTTATATCCAGGAGATGATTAATGTCAGCGTGGGCCAGGCCATTGATATTGGCTGGCATCGCGACCTGGCTCAACCCAGGGGAGAAGAGGAATATTTAGAAATGTGCCGCCAAAAATCTGGCGCTATGGTCAGATTATCCGTCAAGCTGGCGGCCATCTTTGCTGGCGTAGAAGATAAAATTATAGAGAAATTGGCCCAGGTTTCTGATAAAATGGCCGTGGCCTTTCAGATTCAGGACGATATTTTAGACGTGGATTTAAAGGGAAAGAAAAGAGCCAAGTTTGGCAAAACATTTGGCAATGACATCAAAGAAGGCAAAAAAACCCTGATGGTCATTTACACTCTCCGTAAAGCAAATCCGAAAGATAAAAAACGACTCCTCAGGATTTTGCAAAAGCATACCAGTAACTTTAATGAGGCCCAAGAAGCCATTGAGATTTTAAAAAACTACGGGGCTATTGACTATGCCAAAAACAAAGCCAGTGACCTAATGAAAGAGGCGCAAAAAGAAATAGACACCCTCTTAATCGGCCGCAAAAACCGCCAAAAAATCCAAGCCCTGATGCAATTCCTCATCACCCGAAATTATTAATTCACCCTTATCACCCTTAACCTGATTTTTAAATGAAAAACAAAGACATTGAATTAATTTGCCAGATAAAGAAAAATTGGCATCCGGAAAATACAAAGATAGAAAAAGCTGGAGGGCAGACAAATAGAAACTGGATTGTGCAATATAAAAAGAAAAAGTTTTTTGTTCGGCTGCCCTGGCAAGGAGCCGACATTTTAGATAGAGAGATAGAAGCCAAAAATGTTCTTGCCTTAACAAGATGTAAGCAGCTGGCTGAGATTCTGCCAAAATACTATCTTTATATTTTCAAAAAGAAAAATATACTATCACCAAAAAGTAATGAGAAATTTAATTTGCCTGACGGGACCCAGGTTTTAGAATATATTAAGGGGAAAGACATTGACGGTAAGGATTTGGAGAAGCCGAAAATCCAGGAGGCATTAGTTAGAACACTTCATCTTTTTCATACGAGCGGAATTAAGTTTGTTAATGTGTATGATGTTTTCAGAGACGAGATGACAAAATACAAGAATAAAGCCAAAGAGTATCCCCTAAACAAATTAGTAAGCAGGGAAGAGCTTGATGACATAGAGGAAGTTGAAAAAATAATGAGACAAAAATTAACTCCTGGGGGAAGAATTTCCACTCACAATGATTTAATTTTTGAAAATTTAAGATTAGGTAAAAATGGAAAAATTTATCTTTTGGATTTTGAATACGCTGGATTTAATGTCAGGGATGGCCTTTATTACGACTTAGGAATTATTTTAGGGGGAAATCTTTTTCAAAAAAAGCCAATACAAATTGAAACCTATAACGAAATTTTGAGAAAAGCTGAAAAGTTTTATGGAAAGAAAATTAACTTTCACAAAGTATATTATGGAGCCCTAACCAATATTTTAATTATGTTCTGGTGGGGTATGGTTAAATATTTCACCTCCTTTACAAAAGAGGAAAAAAACTATTTCAGAAATTATGTTTTAAAAAGAGCCAAGGGCATTAAATCTCTTTATGATAAGTTAACCCCGTCAAATAATTTCGCCAAAGGCGAAATTACCGCTCGCCCCGGTGAAATTGCCTCTGGCACTATTTCACTGGGCAAGCGGTATTTGACAGGGTCAAATAAATAACAAAGGGTTAGAGCTCGGTCTAACCCTTTTGAATTCTCCCTCCTTAGGTAAAGTGACGGATTATATCGGCTACACCCCTAGTATAGAAAAGGGGAGATTTATAGCCTCCTTTACTTTCTATAAGCTCCTTGCATTCTTGGCTAGCATTCGCTGGACAACCAATATATCCCACTAAGTTCAGCATTGGAAAATCTCCATTTGAGTCGCCAATGCCGAGCGTTTTCGCAAGGTCTAGACCAGTGTACTGAGCAAGAAATTGCACTCCAGAGGCCTTGTCAATACCGGCTGGGCTGATATCAATCGCGATATCAGTATGGTGAATTGTTATCATACCGGCCTTGAGAAAATCTTTCATTTCTTCCCTTACCGCCTCGTAAGCATTCTCAATGGAGATGTTGCTCCCGTGCTGACGTTCTAGGGCGACATTGATCATATTGCCAGGGTAGGGGAATAGTTCCGGATATTTCTCTAACATTCGCGGGATTTTTTCCTCAGAGATTTTTCTAAAAGCTTCTTCAACTTTTGTAGTAAGAGCAGGGTTAACAATAAGCTCTTTTGTAAATGGGTTGAAGAGCGCAATCCCGCTTTCAATTACGGACCATGAATTGGGCAGACCAAAAGCGAACGAAACCGCTTCCACGTAATTCCTGTCCCTGCCGGTACAAAACCCTATACTGGGAAATACGTTCCGGTTTGCTTCCTTGACGCGCTGCGCAATCTGGTTCATGCCCAGATAGTATCTACGCGATACATCTCCGTTGGTAGGAATTAAACATCCGTCTATATCAATAAGAATTGCCGTGATTTTCTCCTTCACTTTCCCTTACCTCCTTTTATCTTTAGAACTTATGTTAAAGACCAATGTTAATACCCTACAAGCATAGCAAAAATTGATATATTAGGCAAGTCCTGCTATGATAATGATATGGCCAGAAGAACTCAAATTCAAAGAAAAACAAAAGAAACAGATATACAAATAGAATTAGACATAGACGGCCAGGGAAAGGCGGATATTTCCACACCCATTCCTTTTTTGAATCATCTTTTAGATAATTTTGCCAGGCATGGACTTTTGGATTTGCAAATTAAAGCAACCGGCGATATGGAAATTGACCAACACCATAC
>JAUWAW010000014.1 GCA_030601865.1 Candidatus Nealsoniibacteriota bacterium
AGCAGTTAAAACTCGGCAATCGCGATAAAATTGATGAAAAGCCGCAGCCAAGTCCAGAGCATATTGCGGCAGCCGTTGTACCTGATAATCCGCGGCAACATCCTCAACCACCTCGGGAAATTTAATCAATTCTTTGATAAGCTTTAATTCAGAGGGATGCTTTAATAGTTTTAAGTTTTGATTTTTGAGTTTTAAGTTTTGATTTTTGAGTTTTCTTAAGATGCTGCAAATCCGAGCGTGCGCGTACTGCACATAATAAACCGGGTTTTTTTCTGATTGTTCTTTGGCTAAATCCAAATCAAAATTTAAGTGGCTGCCGGGTCCTCTATTCAAAAAGAAAAATCTGGCCGCATCCAAGCCAACCTCGTCTATCAGCCATTCTAAGGTCACGAAGGCCCCTTTTCTTTTTGACATTCTGAATTCTTTGCCAGTTTTGGTTAACCGGACCATCTGGAATAACAAGGGCTGCCAAGTTTGCTGCCCATAGCCGAGAGCCCTTATCATTGCCTTAAACCGCGGCACATAGCCATGGTGGTCAGCGCCCCAGAGGTTAATTACCAACTTGCAACCTCTGTTCATTTTATTCTTGAAATAAGCAATATCTGAGAGTAAATAAGTGGATTCTTCATCTTTTTTGATTAGAACGCGGTCTTTGTCATCGCCGAATTTGCTGGTTTTGAACCAGAGGGCGCCTTCTTTTTTGTAAGTCAGTCCTTTTTTATCTAATAATTTCAAAACTTTCTCAGTTTGTTTTGAATCGTATAAACTTTGCTCTGAAAACCAAACATCAAACTTGATTTTTAATTTTTGAGTGATAAATTTTTGATTTGCCTTCTGGATTTGCTTTGCTGTTCTTGTTTCTCCCTTGTAAAGGCCTTTTTTAAGGTTTTCTACTTGTTTGCCGCGGTCATTGATATAGTATTCCCGTTCAACTTTGAATCCGGCTTTTTCTAAAACATTAGCCAGGGCATCGCCAAAAAAAGCGCCTCGGCCATTGCCAATATGCAGAGGCCCAGTTGGGTTGGCAGAAATAAACTCAACCTGTACTTTTTTGCCTTTGCCAATGTTTGGTATTTTGATTTTATTAACCTGCTTTTGCAGATATTCTTTTGAGAGGTAAAAATTAATAAAACCGGGCTTGACTACTTTTACTTTTTTAAACATTGGCTCGTCTTTGAGTTTAGCAGCGATTTTATTTGGCTCAAGCTTAGCTGTCATAGCCACATTCGTTGAATAGTCACCATTTCTTGGGTCTGCCGGATATTCTACTTTTGCCTCTTTGCCAGTAATTTCTTTGAGAAGTTTTTTTATTTTTTTGCGAGTCATTAACTTTAGTATAGCCCAAAATCCTCAAAAATGCTATTATTAATTTAATGAAAACTCTCGCTGTCAATAGAAAAGCGCGGTTTGATTATCAAATCCTGGAAAAACTGGAAGCAGGCATGGTTTTGATTGGCCAGGAAGTCAAGTCAATCAAATTGGGCAGGATGTCGCTGAAAGGCGCTTATGTGGTTTTGAAAGACCAAGAGGTCTTTTTAATTGGCGCTAATGTGCCTCCGTACCAGCCGAAAAATACACCGGCTGACTATGTGCCGACCCGTTCCAGAAAACTGCTTTTGAAGAAAATCGAGATTAAATATCTAATCGGCAAGCATAAGCAAGCCGGCTTGACATTGGTGCCCTTGAGAGTGTATAGTAAGCGAGGAAAACTAAAACTTGAGTTTGGTATTGGCAAGGGTTTGAAAAAGGCAGACAAACGAGAAATAATTAAAAAGAGAGCCGTTGACAGGGAAATCCGCCGAGCAATGAAGGAAAAATAACCAAGATACAAGATACAATCACCAAACAATAACCAATTTATCAATAACCAATAACCAAACGGTTTGGAATTTGGTGGTTGGTTATTGGAGCTTGTTTGGTTATTGTTTCTTGGTTATTGGTGATTCTTTTGCGGAGCAAAAGCATGGGGGTGAGTTGTTTCGACAAGAATATCTATCAAAATATGGCAAGTTCAGTTCCAGAATCTGATAAAACTTCTGGAAAGGATTATAAGTGCCAACTTATTTTCTCAACCTGCTTTAGCATACGCTTAAAGCCATCTGCTTTATTGACTCTCGATAGATAAAGTGGGTGTCATATATCGAGATAGGTAGATATAGCGCCTCGGATATCTATCAAAACAATAGGGGCTATGAATGCTGGTATTTTGTTTGCTCTGAGCCAGTATTTTGAAAACCTAAAACAAACTAAACTTGTAGAAGTATCTGATAGAGTTTTTGCACGCGAGGTCATACTCGCCACCTCCACAAAATCTGCCGGGGTGCTGTAATTGGAAGCCAGGATGGATTCAAAATCCATTGCTCCTCGGAGCGTGAGGGTTCAAGTCCCTCCCCCGGCACATAAAAACACACGGGTCCGACCCGTGTGTTTTTTCTTTTATCTTTTGTTGAAATAACTCACGATCGTGAGCTATTTAAATTTTCAATCGTATATTATCTCAAAATCAGGGAATTCGTTTTGGGGTTTTTGCCATTCAATTTCAGTGTTTTCTACTTTGGCCAAAGGGGGTCCTTTTTTTGCCCAGGCGAGCATTTTTTCCACATTTTCTTTTTCACCTTCAAAAACGGCCTCTACTCGGCCATCGGGTAAATTCTTGACCCAGCCCGTAATCCCGAGTTCCATTGCTTTTTGCCGCGTATTTTCTCTGAAAAAAATACCCTGGACCCTACCCTCAACAAAAATATGCGCTCTAACTTTTTTCATACTTCGGGGAAAATTCTAATTTTTTCTGTCTTAAAAGTTTTGTCGTCTCTTCAACTATTTTCTTGCCCGTCTTGGTTAAAGAAAAACAAGTTTGCGGACTGCCGTTAATTAGTTTTTTGTTGCGGAGCGTCCTCAGAGGCCTATCCAATTTACGGGCATCTGGCCATTGTGTCTTTTGGGAAAAAGCAAAAGTTTCAGGAAATAAAGTAAAACACTCTTTGATTAATTGTTCAAAGGTGCATTTTTTATCATCCTTCTTGGCCGAGTCAATAGCCAAAAGAATTAAACTATTGATGGGCATTTTTTTCATAGGTCCGTCAATTATATTTTAGTGAAAAATTAAATAAGATGCAAGCAGAAAGCCATCGAGATAAATTCCGATGGCTTTCTGAATTTGGTGAGCGAGGAGATTCGAACTCCCCCTAAGAATTCCACAAATTCTTGTGCTAAACCACTACACTACGCTCACCATGTCTGCCCTGAACCGAAACAGGGTTTCTGGTTTAGGGTGCCCCCAGCAGGAATCGGACCTACATCTATAGTTTAGAAAACTATTGCTCTATCCGTTGAGCTATGGGGGCATAAGCAATAATATTATATCCGAAATCAGGGAAAAATCAAGGTTTTGAAAAAAAATCAAAATATTTTTTGGTTTCTGTTGCTCCTAATCTTTTGTGGCGCTCGGCCCACTCATTTAAAACCTGCTTATAAACCTTTTCTTCAAATTGGAGAGGTTTCTCAACAACTTTAGGCCTTACCTTTTCTGCTAAAATATTATATTTGTAAAATAATAATCCTCCCAAAATGAGTTCCAAGAGTATAATAGTCAAGAAAAATATAAAAGCATGCTCGCCCAACATTCGGGGCAGTTTTTTCAAAAAGATTTTAATTTTGCCAATGTTTATTTTCATTGAGTGAACACTTTAATTAGTAGATTAGCAGTAACATCTCCCTCAGAAAATCCCTCATATTTTTTCGTTCTTAGTTCATCTTCACTAAGCCACTGGGCAAAGAAATTTTGCACCTCAATTAAATAGGGAGCTGTTTCAAGTTTTTCAAGAAATTTCAAACAGTTGGGCAGGGAGCCAATTAAGGATATTTGAAATCCTATTGAAGACCAGGGGTCAGTCCCTGTTTTTTTGAAAGAAGCAGGGGAAATCTCAATTAAAACCTCTGAGTCTGTCCCAGTTTTCTCCAAAAATTTAATAAGATTAATGGGTACTTTGGGGTTAGCAAATAAGGCCTTCATTCTCTTTAAATTGGGCTTCAAGGTTTTATAGATTTCTTTAAATTGCTCAAGGTTTTCAATTTCAGTTTGCAGAGAAATGAGCGTCCTTTTTGCAGAAATCAAATCTTCAGAATTTCTTTTTATTTCCTTGAATAAAGGATAAATGATAAGGAGAACTAAAATCAAACTCACTATCCCAAAGATTATTGCCAATATAATTGTTTGTTTTCTTGGATGCATAACGTTCATTCTATTTTAAAACTGACAAAGAAATCAATATTCTCTGGCTTAATCCAGCTTGAAGGAGGAAAATAAACTTCTTGAAAACATGGTTGGGCCTCCAGGGTTCTTTTGAATTCAAACAAAGTTTCCCTGTTGGGGGCAAAACCAGAAAGAGAAACCTGGGCTTTTGTCAGAGAAAGATTGTAGAGATATATTGTTTTAGGTAAAATATTGGAAATTCTTTCTAAAGTTTCAATAAAGTAGGACTGTTGTTGATAAAAAGATTTTAATTTGGAAAAAGAGAGATTGGTTAATGTTATTTTTTCTTGAAGGTCCTGAAATTCAGAGCTTTTAAATTCTTTTTGGGCTCCGGCCAGAATGATTTTTGCCGCTTCTGCCTGGCCCCAGATATAGCTTTTCACTGAAAATAAAATCAGAATTAGGGAAATTAAGGAAATCAAAATGACGACTCCTATGATAACAATCAGCTTTTTTGTTTCTTCTCGCAAAAGTTCTGTTTTTTCTTTTAGAGGAAGTAAGTTAATCATTTTTTATTCATTTATGCCGCGTAAAGCCAATCCCAGGGCAGTGGCATAGGACAATGATTTTTTAAAAGATAATCCCAATATTTCTTTTGGAGGTTTGGCTAAGATATTTATCCAGGGATTGCCAATTTCCACCGGGATTTTAAGTTCCTGGCTGAGGAAGTCAGTTAGTCCTTTAAGGTTTGCCCCTCCTCCGCAAAGCTCAATTTTTTCCACCCCCTTGCCGTTGGGAGGAAGATGTTCATGACTGGCATGAGATTGATAAAAGGCGATGTATTTTTGAGTTTGCTCAGCCAAATCAGTCAGGCTAGGGATTAAAGCATCAAAAACTTTGCCACCCTCCTTCCCGCCCGCCTTGGCTACGCCAGAGGCGTTGCGGGCGGGTTTAGTACGGGTTTCTAAACCATACTTTCTTTTTAAATCTTCAGCTTTTTTTAAGTCTATTTTTAAGGCCTTAGCAATGATCTCGGTAAGACCTTGGGCAGAGATGGGAATGGAGCTGGTAAAACGGAGAGAATAGCCAGAAAAAATAATAAAACTAGTCCTGGTTAATCCCAAATCAATTAAAAGAACAGGAAAGGGGGATACCCCATTTTTTATTAAGCATCTGGCAATAGCTTGGGATTCAATTTCTAAGGCGCAGGGAATGAGCCCTGCTTTTTTAAACACGCTTACATAAGGGTCCACTGTTTTTTTAGGAAGAGCAGCAATCAAAACATCAAGATGATCTAAATGGTCATAAACCGGGGGAACAATCTGGGAATCAAGGTAGACCTGGTCAATAGGTAGAGGAACATAGTTCTCTGCTTCAAAATAGACTGCTTTTTCTAATTCCTCTTTTTTCATTTTGGGCATCTGAATTACCTCTAAAAAGGCCTTTTCTTCAGGCAGAGAGACAATAACATATTTTGTCTTAAGAGTTTCCCCTTTAACCTTGCTCACTCCTTCTTTGATAATCTTAACTAAGGATTTTTCATCTTTAATTTCTCCTTCTTCAATTATCCCCGGTTTTATTTTGATTTCTCCAAAACAAGCCAAATCCAAAAGTTTCCCCTCTTTTTTGAGTTTAATTATTTTTAAAGACAGATTTGATATATCCAAGCCAAACGCTTCTGGTTTTAGAGCTAAAAACTCAAACATCAATTATATTATTGCCGCTTCGCGGCATAATTGTTTGTTCGGTCAAAATGAAAATAAATTCTCATTTTCCCCTCACTCTCAATTATACCAAATTAATACGCTTCTTCCCAGTGTTCTATGGTTATTACCGGAGAAAATGCCGGGTTTCCTAAAGTATTAGCAACTATTGTTTCATTTAAATAAACATTAAGATTTTGCTGAAGGTTCTCAAACTTAATTTTTTTGGCTATGATTCCACCTTCCAACATTAAACTATCTGGCATCTTTTTTAGTTTCATCTCCTTGTTGGCGTATAAGAGGCCGGTGGTGGTAGCATTGGGAAAAGAAGCGTATTCACCAAATTCTATTTTGCCTTTAGATAAAAGACCCGAAGCCTTTGTTGCTTTATTGTCATTGTTAATCGTTAACTGACTATTTCCTTCTTGCTTTTCGTGTTCTTTTTCCCAAAAATATTTCTTGCCAATTTCAATATTTTTTTCAGCCACCAATACTCCATTAACGATAAGGGATCTACCTCCCCTTAACCAAATGGAGCCCTCAACATAAGTAATATCATTATCCAGAGTGAGTGTTCCTTCCTCTTCTATTTGCCATAAGAGATCGTCCATCTCAGACCAAGAAAAAACACATTTTTCGCTGCATTGATAGGGGTCTTGGTCTTTTTTCTGGCAGAAAACTCTACAATGACCATTATTTTCAGCAGCCAGAGCTCGTTCTTTATAGGAACTTGTATCCTTGGAATTAAAATCAACCATAGGCATGGGAATGGGATTGACTGGACACTTATTTTCTTGACATTCTTTAAATTCTCCCGGGTCCCAGCAGGCACAAGTTGAAGTAGTATGACAGATATTCTCTGCGCAAATGGCTAAGGCGGTTGCCGTACTGTCTGCGGACTCTTTAAACTCTCTGACGGCTAAAATCTTATCTTCTACTATGGCCTCACTTTTCTTTTCTATTTTAACATTACGATTGCTAAAAAGGTGACCCTCATAAATATTTATTGTACTGCTTTTTATTTTCAATTCATCGTGTTTCCCTTCTCCTCCAGAAAAAACAGCTATACCCTCTATGGGACCACCAATTGCTTTAAAAACTCCTGTTTTAACGATTCTTTGAGCAGTTCTTCCCTCGGCAAGATTTATGGTTCCCACAGAAACAATTTGGCCTCTGGCGCAGGCAGAATTTTGCATGGTTACAACAATACTGCCATGGGGCATCAAGTCATCGGTGCTAATAGTGGTAGTAGCTGACCAATTTTGGCATGTTTCATCTCCACAACTTGCTTCTAAATAATTGACGCATCTAACAAAATCTTCGGCCCACTCATTCTTTAATTTCCAGATTGCTTCATTGATCCCGGCTTCGGCTAAATAGTAAGTTTTAGTAGCTATCTCTTGACTTTGGGAAATTTTTGACTCGGTTATGGCAAAAGATAAAAAATAAGTTCCCAAGAGTAAAAGTATGCCCAAAGTCAAAAAAGCAATAATGACAATGACGCCCTTTTCCGATGAAGTTTTCATCATAGGTTTCTTCCAAAAACTTTGGTGTTTAGGTTAATGCTTTTTTCTTTTTTTTCTAAAATTAAAGAAATATTAATGTTCATTAGTCCCCAAAGTTTTAAATCAATTGCGTACTCTCCGATTATTTCAGGACCTTCTAAGGTTGTTGTTTCCAAAGTTTCCCCATCTGGAGGCACGGCGTCCCATGCCTGGTAGGTACTGGTGGTATTAGGATCGCCAGAAAGAGAAAAATAATAGGCTATGACTTCCCGTTTAATTGTTTTATCATTGTCGTCTCTAAAATAATTGATGTAATGTATGAAACTTATATCATGGCCATCTTCAAACTTAATCGTACTGGTGGCCCCGGTTGCATCATCAGAGAGTTCGGTGACTATTTCTCGGGCCTGGCGAATCTCTCTGGTCATTCTTTCTAAAATCACCCTGCCATTTTGAATAAGTTCAGCTGCTTTTTCGCCTTCTTGATAAGCCCGCTGATTTAAGAGAAAAGCCACATAAACTGCCCCCATAACCAAGCCAAGAATAGTAATGGTTACTAAAACCTCGGTTAGGGTAAACCCACCACATTTTAACATTTTAGCATTTAAACATTTAAACATTTTTAATATGTTAATATGTTAGGATGTTAATATGTTTAGATGATTTTATCGTTTAGCAATTAAACTTACCAAGTTAATACTTTTTTCAGAAACCCCCAGGGGCGATTTCCAAAAGACGGTTACTTTTATTTTTTTTATTCCCGGATCAGGACTACAATCAACAACCTCTGACAGGTTAAGGTTTGGGTCAACGCAAACTATATTCGTCTCTCTCTTAAAAGCAGGAAGGGTCTCATCAAATCCGTAAGCTTCGGTAGTGGTGGCTACCGAGAGTTCATCATAAGACCTGGAAATCTCTTCTTCCATTTTTGCCTGGGCTAGGGCAGTAGCCATAGATGACATTTGGCCAGATTTTGCTAGGCGTGCCCCCAGAGGAAACATATACAAAACCCCGGCAATTCCTACTGCCAAAACAAAAACCGCTACCATGGTTTCAATTAAAGTAAACCCTTTCATTTTATTATCTTGACAAACCCGGAAGGTCTGACATCAATAGTCGTTGTTGCGTTTTTAGTATTAATTAAAGTAACCGTTCCTGTTTCTTTTACTGCTCCATAAGGATTAAATCTTACTTCGTTGTTAGTAAAACCAATGACCACAAGTGTTTCAATTTTGTCTGGAAGAAAAACCTCTTTGAGGGGCTCGGTTTGTCCACATTGAATTATTTGATATTTTTTTTCTGCTATAAAAAACTGCAGGCAGTATTCCTTTTGTTCGGTTACCGTAAGTTGTTGGGTAAAACGAAGGTCAGATACTAAATTTCGAGCCGCCCCTCCCAATTGCAAATTAGGTTGATAACTTCTAAGAGCTGGAATACCAATCAAAACAAGAATGCCAATAATAGCAATAATAGTCAGAAGTTCTATTAAGGTAAAACCTTTTTCCATGATTACAGTGTTCCCAGCATGCTATACATCGGTTGAATCATTGAAACGGCGAAAAAGCCGACTACTGCGCCGATGATAAGCATGAGAATTGGCTCAATGACGGCCGCTAAGTTTTTGGTGGCATTGGTCACTTCCTCTTCAAAAAAATCAGCCAGTTTTCCTAAAATGTCTGAGGTTTGACCCGTCTCCTCTCCCACCTCTAACATCTGGATAACTAAGACCGGATAAATATTTTGATAGGGTTTTAGAGTTTCAGAAAGAACAGCTCCTTTTCTAACTTTCTCAGCTGCCTCTGCCATAGCTTCTTTAAAATAGATATTGCCCAGGGAATGGGAAACAATTTCCAGTGCCCTGACAATGGGTACACCCGAAGCGATGAGAGATCCCAAAGTTCTGACTGTGTAAGCGGCATTGGTCTTTTTGACAATGGGAGAAATAATAGGGATTCTTAAACTAAGAGCATCCATTACTTTTTTGCCTAATTTTGTCTTGAGAATTACTCTCAGAGCAAAAACTAAAGCGAAAATTATTAGCGGAAGTAGATACCAAAAATGGGCTAAAAAATTACCAGTGGCAATGACCAACTTAGTGGTAGGAGGCAG